>NZ_VAUV01000003.1:300000-413899 GCF_005780165.1 Phragmitibacter flavus
GGCCGATGGCTCCGGCGACGTAACGTTTGCGACCGGTGTCGGTGCCGATGTTGTCGGCCCAGATGCGGCAGAGGCGGGCGGATTCGTAGTTGATATCCCAGGCGAGATCACGCAAAAATTGGTCGTCCATGACGCCCTGATAGAAGGCGGGGTCTTTGCGGCCCTTGCCGGTTTCGCGGGGATCTTCGACGAAAAATTCGCTCTGGGCGATGCTGCTGCCGGAGAAGGTGTTGGTTTCGATGATGTCGGCACCGGCGACGATAAATCGGCGGTGGATGTCGCCAATCACATCCGGGCGGGTGAGCGAGAGGATGTCGCCGTTGTTTTTGAGATCCTTGGGGGCGTCAGCAAAACGTTCGCCGCGGGTGTCGGCTTCGGTGAGGCCGTAACCGCGAATGGTGGTCCCCATGGCGCCGTCGATGACGAGGATGCGTTTGGAGAGGGCGTCTTCGAGTTCTTTGCGTTGGTTCGGCTGGGCAGGCATGGAGATCGTCAATTTAGCAAACGCTTTACGGGATTCAAGCGTTGCATGAACACATCATGATGTGTCGATGGGTAAGATAGACAAGCGGAATCGCTGTCAACGATGGTCCGGCGGGTAAAAGAGATTCGAATTGCCTGATAGGGACGAATTCGGATAGAATCGACCATTATTTGCTTTTGGTCTGTTTATGGAGTCCTTGATATCAAGAAACAAATTCGCTGGGATGGCGCGTGGGGCGTGCGCGGCGGCATTGATGCTTGGTGGGGCGACGTCGACTTTGTTGGGATCGACCGTTTTGGTGGACTTTAGTGATGCGTTGGGTTCTGGGGGGCCGGGGGGAACGTGGAATACCGTGGCGACGCCTGCGGCGATAACGGCTGGGGTTGGGTTGCTGGATGTTGGGGGGGTTGCTACAGGCATTTCGGTGAGTCGGACGGCGGGGAATTTGATTGAAAGCAGCAATACGGGGCCGCTGGTTTTTGTGCACGATTCGGGTGTTTATGCGGGTCTTCCTGCCTGGGCGGCGTCGACATCGAACAATCTGGCGGCGGGCGATATTTTTTATACGGACAATGGAACGGTTCAGGGGACGGCGACGTTGACGTTTACGGGTTTGACGGTTGGGAATGTGTTGAGCATGGATATTTTGTCGTCGAGGAATGCGGCTTCGGCGAGTGGTGGGTTTTTTGAATATTCTTTGGATGGGGGAACGACATGGGCGGGATTTTCGGTGCTGGACGCGAATGGGGTGCTGGAGACGGACAATGGCTGGGGACTTGGGGTGACCACCGTTCAGGGAGGAAAGTCATTCAATTCATTTACAGATGGATTTAGTGAACACCGTTATCTGAATGTTGCGGGTGTGGTGTTGACGGGAACGACGCTGCAATTGCGGTTGTGGGACGCAAACTTAACGAGTGGGCATTTTACGGCGTTGAATGCGCTTCGGCTGGAAGTGGGTGCTGTGCCGGAACCGGGTATCGGCTTTTTGCTGCTAGGGGCGCTTGGGGGAATGTTGTTGAAGCGGCGGCGCTGCTAGTCAGACCTTGCGCTGGTTGACGAGCAGGGTGACGACCACACCGAGGGCAACGCCGACCATGAGGATGAGGGTGAAGTTGGTCGGGGTGTCGGCAAGTCCACTTCTGATTTCCATACCGAAAATGCTGGCGATGGCGGTGATGGGAAGAAACAGGGCGGCGATGATGTTGAGTCGGTGGGCGGTGCCGGCCATCTTGTGGGCGGCTTCGGATTGCGCTTCGGACTGGCGGGCCACGGTGAAGTTGAGGCCGAATTGCGCGTCCTGGAGGAGAAGATCAGCGGAGCGTTCGATGGCGGCGGCCTGGTCACGCAGGGTGATGAGATCGCGGTCGGTTTTGACCAGTTCCCTCGCTTGCTGAAGGGCGCGATGGAGACCACGTGAGGCGCGCAGGATGGGGGCGAGTTCTTCTAAGAGCGAATGGAAATCTTGGGCACGGCTGGCTTTGCCTTCGAGTGATTCGAGTTCAAGGACCTTCTTTTCGTAAGTTTCGAGCAATTCCAGCAGGGAGGTCAGTCCTCCGCGACCTTCGGTGCAGCGCCATTCCCCTGTGGGGCTGCGCCAAAAAAAGGCGGGCGTGCGTTCGTGTTGGTCGGGGAGCGGGGGTTTGTGGAGGATCAGAAGCAGGTGGCTTTCTTCAAAAATGGCGCGTTGGGGACCGGCGTCGCGGCCGAGACGGGCGCGGATGGCTTCGGGCAGGGCCCACATTTTGGGGACAGGGCTGCTCTCGGGTTTGGTGGGTCCGGTCATGGGACGAGGGTGAAGGGTCAGTGGTTTGCGGTCAAGGAAAACTCGTCCTCGTCCTCGTTCTCCTAATCGTCCTCGATTTTCACGGATGATGGGCTCCATGGGGATCGAGTTTACCGTGGATTGGCAACCTTGAGGGCTGCGTTACGTTTGGTGGGGAGTAAGAGGAGAAGGGCTGCAGCTACCCGCTGTGGTTGATTGATAACTTTGTGGGTTGGTGTTGGCGCTGTTTTCGAGGACGAGTAGGAGAACGAGGACGAGGACGATTGAAGGCCTTCAGCCTCAGGTCTTGCGTTTGTGGACTCTGCACGGTATGCTGATACGTAACCCTTATTGCCATGGCTGAATCACCCAAAATCACTGCTTACCTGAAAACCTTCTGCGGCTGGAGCGAAGGCGTTCGTGCGATTTTTCGCAAATACGACCTCCCCTATGAAGAAAAGGACATCATCAAAAATCCGGCGTTTCGCTGGGAGATGGAACAGCGCAGCGGCCAGCCCTTGAGTCCTTGTGTGGAAATCAATGGCACGATGTTGGCCGACATCAGTGGTGAGGAAGTGGAGCGCTGGATGATTGAAAACCGCGTTCTCGAAGGCAGCGACAAGGAGGCGGATGCCCCCATCAATTCCTCCTGCACCGACGAACAGCATGAAGCGATGGCGCGTCAGGTTATGCCAGTGGGCAACATCAAGTTCATCGCCTGAGCTTTTTGAGCGACAATTTTTGCAGGTGAGCTGACTGGTCCGAATCGGAATCGGACTTGCAGCTCACCTATTTTTTTGCCTCAGGCAGTTTTGGGTGCCAGCGCGGGAAGGGGTTCTTCCAACACGCCGCGAACCTTGGGCCAGAGCAGAAAGGCTTCGATGACCATCCAGATTTCGACGGTGATGGTGATGAGGCCAAAGATGACAAGGAGGTAACTGCCACCGTTGAGCCATTTGTTGATGTCGATGAACAGGGCCCAGGCAGGCATGATAAGCATAAAAATCATGGGCAGCGAGGCAAGCCAGCTGGGAATGCCACGACGGATCAACCAGAACGCCACGACCATGAGGGCAAGGCCCGCCATCAACTGGTTGGTGGCTCCAAACAGCGGCCAAAGCACCAGACCACCGGTGCCGATGGTGTCCCAGCTCCAAGGTTTGCCGGGTCCGGGAAACAACGCGAGTCCAAAGGCGGTGATAACGGCGAACATCGTGGCTCCATGGGTGCCGCGCAGCAATCCCAACGGATTCCAGCCGGCGCTCTGTCCAGTGGCTGCGGCTTTGGCGGCAGCTTCTTGTGTCGGTTCAAATAAATCGGCGAGTTCCTGGATGACGTAACGTTGCAAACGCGTCGCGGAGTCGAGCGTGGTGCCTGCGAAACTGGCGACCAGCACGCCCATGAGCGCGGTGGCCATCGTGGCATCGATGCCCAGTGTCTGCACAAAATTGGAGGAACCGACCACGAACGCGCCGATGGCTTTGCCGCCGGTGACCATCGTCCAGTCGGCATAAGCCTGATTCCACAAGGCGGTGCCGCTGGCACCCGGAAATGCCGAGGGCCAGCCGAAGCCGATGCCGGCACCGACGGCGAGGATAACGAGAACGGCGAGGAACCCCTCCAAAAGCATGGAGCCGTAGCCGACAAATTTGGCGTCGGTTTCGCTCTTCAACTGCTTGCTGCTGGTGCCGGAACTGACGAGGCAATGGAAACCGCTGACGGCTCCGCAGGCGATGGTGACAAACAGGAACGGAAAAATGGGCGGCGCATGCAAGGGGGACATGTTGAGCGCCGGGGCAACGATTTCCAAAGGCATGCGCGTGGCTGCCGCACCTTCGCTGGCGACGGTGGCAGGGAATCCGAAGAAGGCGGCGATGAGCAACCCGCCAACAATCAGGGCGAGACTGCTGATGAGCTGCAGGCTGTTGATGTAGTCACGCGGCTGAAGGAGAATCCACACGGGCATGACGCTGGCGGCATAACAGTAGGCGAGAAGGATGGCGACCCAGACCCAGATCGGCCAGGCGGCGAGGGTGGCGTTGAGGCTTTGAATGGCGGCACCGAGAGTGCCTCCGGTCCATTCCATGCCCGGGCAACCAGCGCCGAGCCACACGGTGAGATACATCAGGGTGAGGGCAATGATGCTTGGCCAGAGAAGATTGCCGCCTTTGCGATGGACCTTGACGCCAATCCAGATGGCGATGGGAATTTGCAGAAACACCGGGAGGATGGACGCAGGGAATTGCACAAAGACACTGGCAATCACCCAACCGAAGATGGCCAGCACGAGCCACAGGGCAAAGAACAGAAGGACGAGGAAGAGAAGTCGGACACGGCGATTGATGAGACGACCGGCCACCTGACCCACGGTCATGCCGCGATTGCGCATGCTGACGACCAGCGTGCCGAAATCGTGCACCGCACCAATGAAGATGGAGCCGAACAACACCCACAACAACGCGGGCACCCATCCCCACATGATGGCCAAAGCAGGGCCAACGATCGGACCGGTGCCAGCAATGCTGGTGAAGTGGTGGCCGAACACAATGCTTTTGGAAGTGGGCACGTAGTCGACATCGTCACGCATCTCTTCGCTCGGCACTTTGGCCTTGGCATCCAGCTTAAATATTTTGCCACCCAACCAGCGGCCATACGTGTTGTAGGCGATCAGATAGAGAACAATGGAACCGAGGGCGATGAGAAGGGTGGACATGGCGGATGAATGACCTCTACGTAGGTGGAGGGGAATTCTGGCAAAGAACCCGCGTTCAATCCACGACTATTCCAAAAATGTTCGCCTGACTTTTCGCCTGGGGAGGCGACCACTGAAAACATCAGGGAGCGGTTGGTGCGGGCGCTGGCGCTGGCGCTGGCGTTTCGGATGGATTGCTCTCTGCCTCAGGAGTAGGACTTGTTGGAGCTGGTGCTGCTGCTGGAGGCGTTGTGGGTGCCGGAGCTGGTGTCTCAGCAGCAGGAGCAGGAGCGGATGTTGCCGGAGCTGGTGTCTCAGCGGCAGGAGCAGGAGCGGGAGCAGTTGTTGCCGGAGCAGCGGGCACCGGTGGCGCTTCGGAAGCCGGGGCTGGTGCTGGCGCCGGAGCTGGCGTTGGAGCGGCGGGAGGAGCCAGACTGCTGGGATCGGTCGCAGGCGGTGCAGGGACGGGGGCTGGTTCAGGAGCTGGAGGCGGCTTGGGAGCGTCGATCTCGGTAGTCGGAAGTCCGGCGTTGATCAGACGCAGACGTTGGTCGAGTTCCCCAACGAAGGTGCTCATTTTCCCGGGATAGGTTTGTGGAAGGCTCTCGAAAAGTTTTTTTGCTTCGTCAACTTTGCCTTCGGCCAACAAGATGTCACCGAGCTTGATTTGTGCAGCGGGTGCAAGCTCGTTGTCGGCATGGGATTTCAAAAAGGTGTCGAGAGTCTGACGGGCAGCGTCTTTTTCACCCAGGGCCGCCTGCTGGCTGGCGAGGGAAAACTGGGCCTCGGGAGCGAGGTTGTGTTCAGGATGCGTCGAGAGAAATTCCTGCAAAGATTTGACGGAAGACTCCTTTTTGCCCTCGTTCCACAAGACCTGGGCCTTGAGCAAGAACGCATTGCCCGCAGCAGCGGTGTCCGGATATTCCTGAATCAGCTTGTCGTAATCTTCAATAGTCCGGGCCGAAGTGAATTGTTCACCGGCAGCCGTTTCCTTTTGATGTTTGGTGTAACGAAGGAAGCCCAGAGTAGCGAGCAGCAACACGACAAGCAGCAAGAACAGGAGGATTTTCTTGAAGTTGTGCTCCAGAAAAAGTTCGGTCTTGCTGATGGGCGCGATATCAACCGGCTCATGCGTGGGAAGGGAGGAAGGGGCGTCGGCCATGGAAATTGATGGAAGGTGCGGGCAAATGAATTACTGAGGATGCAGGAGAATGATGCGAGATCAGGCCCCAACTTGGGCGCGTGCTTCATCAGCAAGCGGGGTCGAAAGATAACGTTCTCCGGTGGAGCAGGCGATCGTGACGATCAGCTTGCCTTTGTTTTCGGGACGTTTGGCGATTTCAATGGCGGCGACCACGTTGGCACCGGTGGAGATGCCGACGAGAAGACCTTCCTCTTTGGCGAGTCGACGGGCCATCGCAAATGCATCGTCGTTAGAAACTTTGACGGCTTCAGCGACCACGGGAAGATCGAGGTTCTTGGGGACGAATCCGGCACCAGTGCCTTGAATTTTATGCGGACCAGGCTGCACGGGTTCGCCGGCGAGGGTCTGGCTGATCACAGGTGAGGCTTCCGGCTCAACAGCATACGCCTTGAAGCTGGGTTTGCGTTTGCCGATCACGCGGCTGACGCCAGTAATGGTGCCTCCAGTGCCAACAGCGGCAACGAGGATGTCGATTTTACCGTCAGTGTCTTCCCAAAGTTCCTCAGCGGTGGTTTTTTCGTGGACGTCGGGGTTGGCCGGGTTTTCGAACTGCTGGGGCATCCAGGCGTTCGGGGTGCTTTCAACGATTTCGGTGGCCTTGGCGATGGCGCCTTTCATGCCTTGGGCTCCCGGGGTGAGGACGAGGTCGGCCCCGAGCAGCGCAAGAAGGGTGCGGCGCTCAAGACTCATGGTCTCGGGCATGGTGAGAATGAGTTTGTAGCCTTTGGCGGCGGCGACAAAGGCAAGTGCAATGCCGGTGTTGCCGGAAGTGGGCTCGACAATGATGGTGTCCTTGGTGAGTTTGCCGCTTTTTTCGGCGGCTTCAATCATCGCCATGCCAATACGATCCTTGACCGAACCGAGCGGGTTAAAGAACTCACATTTGAGCGCGATGGTGGCGTCAAGGCCTTCGGTCACACGGTTGAGTTTGACCAGCGGAGTGCGGCCGACGGTTTCGACGATGTTGTTGTAAAGACGGCCCATGGCTAGCGAATGGTTGGGTGGTTGGAGGAAAAAATGAGGGCCACGTGCAAGTGGCGGGAAGGTGTTTATAGGTGGAAGCGCCGTGGTTGCAAGACAAAAAGCGGCTTCCGGGATCTCAGAGCACGAGGGGGAGCGAAGGCAAGGCATCCATAATGCAGCTCCCAGCGGCCTTTGGGGTGCATTGATTACAACGATTGTGATTGAAAGTAAATTCTCATCGGATAATTTGGTGGTTGAACGCTAAAATTTTCCCTGCGCTCTGGGGATGCTTTCATCGTCATTCTTTCGGGTCATGAATCTTGGACTCTTTGCTCTTACCTTGATTGCCGTTGCTGCGGCTTTCCATTTTAAATCGGTGTCCGACGATCTCCGCTCCAAGCTCGATGAGCATGAGCAGACCAAGGCTCAACTCGAAGCGCTCCGCGAAGAATTTGACTACTTCAAAGTGAAACGTCGGGCTGGAATCATTGGACAAAAATTTCCTGTGCTGGAGCTGGTTGATGGTTCGAAACTCCATCAGGCTGAAGTCAAATCGATCAATGCCGCCACCATCAACGTCATGCACGAGGTCGGAGTGTCGCGCCTGAAGCTGTGTGATCTCAAGGATGAATTTTTGAAATGGGAAGCCGTCTGGAGCAAGTCGGAAGCCGAAAAAGAACTTCAGTTGCTGACACAGAGGGACGAGTTGGCCGCCAAGATATTCGCTGAGGAATCCGCAAAGATTCAGCGTGAACAGGTGCAGACCACGCTGACCTCTCACAGTCAAAATCAGTCTGCCGACCGCGATCGCAAGATTTCCGCATTGACCGCGCAAATGGGACAGATCGATGCGAAGCTTTATCAGTTGCGAATTGCCTATAACAAAAGGCAATCGTCCGTTGGCAGGGAGGTTAGCCGCCCCCTCGTCTCGAGCGGTTGCGCCACCTCGACTGTTACGACGCGTAATAAAATCAATGCGTCCGGGCCAGTATTGACCAGGCTGAGTTTGGAAATTGGAAATTTGGAGAGTTACCGGCAGAAACTGTTGGCTCAGCAGGAAGCTCTGCGGACTCAGCTTGAGTAGCATGCCGATCGACATCAGTTGAGTGAATTTGAACTGCGACGGCAAAAGTCAGTTTTCATCAAACGCCACATGACCGCTCTACTCAATGAGGCCCAGATCACATCACAGCTTTCCGATTTGCCGGGCTGGACCCGGGAAGGCACGGAGTTGGTCGGGGTCTTTGTATTCAAACAGTATCTGGACGGAGTGGCTTTTGCGGGCAGGGTTGGGGAGGCGGCGGAGGCGGCAAACCATCATCCGGAGATGCTGATTGGCTGGCGCAAGGTGACCGTGCGGGTTTCCACTCATTCAGCCGGCGGATTGACGGAGCTGGATTTTGCACTGGCGCGAAGGGCCAATGAACTGGCGGGTGAATGAATGAAGCGTCAGCCCGTTTCCCGCTTGTCACTGGACGGTTCCGACTTCAAGCTTGGCGGGTGAGATCGATTTTGTTGTTTCCTTTGTGGTTGGGTTTGAGCCTGGTGACCTCTGCCGATGCGCAGTCCCCTTCCCCAACGGTTGCCCGGGCGCTCAAACCGGAGACGTATCTGCTTCAAATTGAACCGAAAGCCATGCGCACGGCGAATTCGCGGCCTTATGGCAGTGCGCAAAAAACGGTCTTTACACCCGCCAAGGAGGTGGGCGGCGACGACTGGCTCGACCCTTACAACAAGGAGGACTTTGAGAAGCTCGGGATCAGTTGGGAGAGTTTTGTGGAGCGGGCCCGCAAAGCGGCTGACCGTCGGCTGGCGTCTCTGAAGCCGGAATTGGTGAAGGATCGCGAGGGCCGGGTTCTTTATGCGGTCTATCGCGGAGCAGAACCGGTATATTCCAGCCTTCTGGTGGCACCGTCGCTGGCGAAGGTGTTTGAAAAGATTTTTGGCGGCGAAGTCTGGCTGGCGACGCCGGATCGGAACAGTTTGTATGTATTTCCTGCGAATGCCGAGGTGGTGAACGACTTTGCTGGCGATCTTGAAGAACGTTTCCAAACCAATGCTTTTGCTGCGAGCGAAGAGATCTTCTCGCTCAACACGGCGGGTGAACTGCGTGCGGTGGCGGTGTTTACCGAACGTTGATTTTTTTCTGCACTTTCCTTTTCAAGCGAGTGGTTCGTGGCAGTGTGGCGGTCATGGCTTTTTTGAAGCGGTTCGAAATCTGGGTATTGCTTGCGGTGGTGATCGCGGGTTTGGCGTGGGTGTTTTTGTCGGGGCCGCCGGATGAGTTTGACGAAGAGGTGCTTCCGACGGAACCGGGTAAAGCGACCGTTTCCAGTCCGGCGCTGACGTTGCGAAAACTCGTAATCAAGCGTGATTACGGCAATGCGCGGCTGGATGTCGATGTGAAGCTGCGCAACGAAAAGTCGGAGAAACTGGTGCTTACGTCCCCTGCCGTCCGACTGATGAACGGTGCTGGACGCGAGGTGCCGAGTTTTTTTCTGCCTTTTGATGCCCTGCCTGAGGTTGCTGCGAAAAGCACCCAGGAGGCGCATCTGCGTTACTGGCTGGAGGAGGAAGACTTGCTGGGGACGCTGACCCTTGAGATCGACGGCCTCAAACTGCTGCTAAAGGACGGCACGGCAGTGCCGATGGACTCGCTGAAAAACGGCGAGGAAACGGTGCTCAAATCGACGAAATGGACATTGGATTAAGACTTTTTGCAGAACGATGAATGCGGATTACCTGCTGGTGGATGTTGGCAATGGCCGGACCAAATTTGGCATCGCCTCCCGCGATGAGGTCTTGCAGCAGCGGGACATGCCGACGTCCATGATTGGACCGGATGCGCTGCGCGAGCGCCTGGACGGCTGGCAGTGGGAGCGTGTGGTGGTTTCGTCGGTGGTGCCGGTGGCGACCGGGTTGTTGCGCGAGTATTTTGGCGAGGCCATGCTGAACCTGCGGCATGATGTCGGCCTGGGCATCGGCGTGCAATACCCGAAACCGGAAAGCATTGGTGCCGACCGGCTGGCGAATGCGGTGGCTGTGGCGCACTTGTATGGTGCTCCGGGAGTGGTGATTGATTTTGGCACGGCGGTGACGTTCGACATCGTGTCGGAAGAAGCCGCGTATATCGGCGGCGTGATCGCGCCGGGGTTGAATTTGATGACGGAGTATCTGCATGAACGCACTGCGCTGCTTCCAAGAGTGGTTCTGCGTGAGCCGGAATCAGCCATTGGCCGCTCGACCGAAGAAGCAATCTTGAGCGGAGCGGCCATCGGATACCGAGGCATGGTGCGCGGAATTTTGCAGGCATTGAAGCGCGAACTGGGTGATCCGGCGAAGTTGCAGGTCGTCGCGACGGGTGGTGATGCAGCCTGGATTGCCTCGCAATTGCCGGAAATTGATGGGGTGGACGCGGATTTGACCTTGCAGGGATTGCGTCTCGTGGGCAATTTGCACGCCCCTCTTCAGCCTTGAGCCTTGAGCCTTGAATCAAATCATGCAAAACAACAACATCACGTCCATCGGTGTGGATTTTGGCGGCACCACCATCAAGCTCGGCGTGTGTCGCGGGGCTGAATTGCTCGCCACGGATGAGCCGATTCCAACCCAGGGCCATGCCAGTCCGACGGCCTTGATCCGGGTGATTGCCGACCGCGTGACGGCGTTGCAGGCCAGATACCCTGAGATTGCCGCGGTGGGTGTGGGCGTTCCTGGACTGGTGGATTTCGACCGCGGTTTTGTGCACATTTTGACGAACGTGGCAGGTTGGAATCATATTCCGTTGAAGAAAGTTCTCGGGGACATGACGGGGCTTCCTTGTGTGGTGGAGAACGACGCAAACGCCATGGCGTATGCCGAATGGCGTCACGGCGCGGGAAAAGGTTTGCGTAACGTGGTGGCGTTGACGCTTGGCACCGGGGTCGGCGGCGGGTTGATTTTGAATGGCGAGATGTATCGCGGCAGCCACTTCTCTGCGGGTGAAATCGGACAGATGAGCGTCGACTACAATGGCGTGGTGGGGCATTACGGAAATTTCGGGGCTCTGGAAAAATACATGGGCAACCAGCAGATCGCGGAATATGCCATGCGTTGTTATGCCGACGCCGGGATGGTCAAAAAGGCTGAGGACTGCACCCCGAAAGCCATTGCGGAAGCCGCTGCAACTGGCGACGACGTCGCGTTGCAAATCTGGCATCAGATCGCCGACTGGCTCGGCACTGCGCTGGCGAGCATTGCCTGGCTGTTGAATCCCGATGCGTTTGTGATTGGCGGAGGCGTGGCCCAGGCAGGCGACTTGTTGTTCGAACCGCTGGAGAACAAAATGAAGTCAATGCTCTCGGCAGTGGTGCTGGAGGGCCTGACCATTGTGCCCGCCAAGTTCCAAACCGAAGCCGGCATCATCGGCAATGCGGCGCTTGCGGCAGATCTGGCTTTTGAGAAGTGAGTCGCCGAGATCAGTGAGGGACCTGTCTGGGCTAATCCATCTCGACGCCAATTTTCTCGGACAGGAAGGCACGCAATTTTTCAATGCCTTCGCCCTCGTTGGCGGAAATGGGGAAGATCTTGATGCGCTTGAAGCGTTCCTTCAACCGCTCGATGTTCTCGGCGGCGGCCGGAAGATCGGTTTTGTTGGCAAGGATGCACCAGGAACGTTTAGCCAGTTCTTCGCGGTAAAGTTTGACCTCGGTGCGCAAGGTTTCGATGTCGGTGACCGGATCGCGGGCTTCGCTGCCGGCGGCATCAACCACAAAAAGCAGAACGCGACAACGCATGATGTGACGCAGGAAGTCGTGGCCAAGCCCGACGTTCGCGTGTGCGCCTTCGATCAAACCAGGAATATCGGCAACGGTTCCGCGACGGGAATCGCTGAACTCCATGACTCCGACGTGCGGTTGCAGGGTGGTGAAGGGATAGTTGGCGATCTTGGGTTTGGCGCCTGAAAGTTTGGTGAGCAGGGTGGACTTGCCGGCATTGGGAAATCCGACCAGGCCGGCATCAGCGATGCTGCGCAGTTCAAAATGAAAAAATCCCAACTCGCCCTCTTCACCCGGAGTGAATTCGCGCGGTGCCTGGTGGGTGGGGCTTTTGAAATGGACGTTGCCTTTGCCGCCTTTGCCGCCTTTGCAAAGCACGTATTCCTGACCAACCGCCGTGAGGTCGGCATGAGGGATTTTGGTTTGGATGATTTCCCCGGTCTCGGGATCTTCGGTCTCTTCAATTCGGCTGATGAGCAGTCCGGCGGGAACGCGGTAGATCACGTTTTTGCCGGATCGTCCGGTCATCTGGGCGCCGGAGCCACGTGCACCATCTTCAGCCGCGAGCTTGGCGTTGAAAAAGAAATTGCGCAGACTGTCCGTGCTGTTGTCGACCATCAAAATGACGTCGCCACCTTTGCCGCCATCGCCGCCATCGGGTCCGCCTTTGGGACGGAATTTACCGCGATGGAAGTGGGCGCTGCCATCGCCGCCGCGTCCGGCTTTGGCATAAACTTTGATTTGGTCGACAAACATGAACTCGCAAGTTAGTCGCGGACGGGGCCGGGGTCAAGGATGGACACATTTCTTCGGGGAAGGGCCCTGAATCCTAGTTCTTGTTCGAAGTCGGTTTGACGTAATCTCCACGGCTGAAGAATTTCTCCAGCCAGACGTAGGCGATAATGAAGAAATAGCGGCTGCCCATCTCCTTCAGCTTGAGTTTGGCTTCACCGGTGCGGCGGTTTTTCCAAGAAATCGGGATCACCGTCCAGGTGTAGCCGCGCACGATGGCCTTCAGCGGGATCTCCACGGTCAGGTTGAAATGCGGGGCAATGAGAGGGCGGCAGCCTTCGATCACCTCGCGCCGATAGGCCTTGAAAGCGTTGGTGGTGTCGTTGAGCGGGATGCGGAAAACGTGTTTGATGCCAAGATTGACGAGGCGGTTGACGAACAGTTTGATTTTGGGGTAGTCCGTCACGGAACCGCCTTTGATGAAGCGGCTGCCGAGCACACATTCGTAACCCTCATTGAGCTTGTTCCAGTAAGCGACCACTTCGTCGGGAGAATCGCTCTCATCCGCCATCATGATGACGACGGCGTCGCCCTTCATGTGGTTCAACCCGTAGATGATGGCGCGTCCAAATCCATGCGGCCCCAGATTATTGAGGGGACGGAGGTTGGGAATGTTCGCCTGCATGCTTTCCAGCAATGCCCAGGTGCCGTCCTTGCTGCCATCGTTGACCACGAGAATTTCATGCGGCACACCGTGCTGGGTCAAGGTCGCATGAAGATGCTCCACCGTGCTGGGGAGGCTGCCTTCTTCGTCCCTGGCGGGAATGACAATGCTAAGAAGTTGAAGAGGAGGCATGAATCGATCTTGAAGTTCGGAAAAAAGTTCCTTAGTGCTGGAGGATTTTCTTTGCAGCGTCAACGGAAAATCCTTATGGACGGTGGGTATGTCTATCGCATTGATCACCGGCTCCTGTGGACTCATCGGCTCTGAAACCTGCAAACGCCTTCATGCCGAGGGGTATGAAGTGGTGGGTGTCGACAATGACATGCGCCGCTATTTTTTCGGTGCCGAGGCATCCACAGCGAAAACGCAGACCTCGCTCTCAGAGTTTCAACGTTACACCCATGAGTCCGTCGACATCCGCGATTGGGCGGCCGTGGAGGCGCTGTTCAAGAAACACGGCACCGCCATCGAAGTGGTGGTGCATACCGCCGCACAACCTTCCCACGACTGGGCCGCCAAGGAGCCGTTGACCGATTTCGGGGTGAATGCCCTTGGAACCCTGCACTTGCTGGAAGCCACCCGACTGCATGCCCCCGACGCGACCTTCATCTTTACCAGCACCAACAAAGTTTACGGCGACACCCCCAACCTGCTTCCGCTGGTGGAGACGGAAACCCGCTGGGAGCTGGATGCGTCCCATGTTTGGCACGAGCGGGGCATCGACGAGACGATGAGCATCGATCACTGCAAACATTCCGTTTTTGGTGCAAGCAAGGTGGCGGCCGACGTGATGGTGCAGGAGTATGGTCGCTATTTCGGCATGAAGACCGCCTGCTTTCGCGGCGGCTGCCTGACCGGCCCGGCCCACGCGGGAGCTGAGTTGCATGGCTTCCTCGCCTACCTGATGAAATGCACGGTGACCGGGCGGCCTTACTCTGTGTTCGGATACAAGGGCAAGCAGGTGCGCGACAACATTCACAGCCATGATTTGGTGGAGGCGTTCTGGCAGTTCATTCAAAAGCCTCGCTCGGGCGAAGTGTATAACTTGGGAGGTTCGCGGCACTCCAACTGCTCCATGCTGGAGGCGATCCGCCTTTGTGAAGACATCAGCGGCAACCAACTGACCTGGACCTACAAGGAAGACAACCGCATTGGCGATCACATCTGGTGGATCAGCGACGTCAGCCGCTTTCAGCAGCATTACTCCGACTGGAAATATCGCTACGATCTGCGCACCACGCTTGAGGAAATCCATGCTGCCTGCGTGGCGGGTTGACCTTATCCAGCGGAGATGTCCATCCAGTTGGGGCGCTCCGACGCGAACCCGGCGACTTCCTGAAACAAGCTCTCGCGGGTGATTTCCGGACGCCAATCCCACGTTTCACGGGCAAGCGAATCGTCCAGAACCAGCCAGGCAATGTCGAAAGGTCGCTCACTTCCATCGCGATGCACGGGCTTGTCGACACCGAAATGATGAGCGCACCATTCGCTCAGTTCAGCCAATGAGAAGGCGCTTTCCAAGCCCCCAGAGACGTTTGCGAGACGCGGTCTGGAGGTATCAGTGCCATAGGCCATCTGTTTGAGCAAAAGCGCGGCGAGGTCGTCGGGATGCAGGCAATCCCGCACTTGATGACCGTGACCGCCAAAGCCCAGATACCGCAATGGACGACCTTCCCGCCAGCTGTGAATCCAAAAAGCAATGATGCCTTGATCCGCGCGCCCGAATTGACCCGCTCCAGCCATGACCCCGCAGCGATTCACCCACACCGGCAATCCAAACGTGCTGTGGTATTCAAGGGCCAAGTCTTCGCTCATCTTTTTGCTGACCCCGTAAAGCGAAAGAGGTGGCGCCGTGCTGAAAGATTCAGTCACGCCCCCGGCACTCGCTCCTGAAGGAAGTTTACTTGTGTCGAGCACGAACCTCGAGCCCTCGGTCTTCGTTGGCAGCGCCACCAATGATGGAACGGAATACACCCGGCTGGTGCTGAGAAGGATGAAACCCGCGCCGTGACGTTTGCAGTATTCCAGCATGTTCACCGTCCCGGCAAGATTGTGCTCAATGACCTGACGGCTGCTGCTTTTGCCATCCACACCGGCCAGCACACTGGGATTCGCCGCCGCATCGATCACCCAATCCACCGCAGGCAGACTCTCAAAATCACTCACCGAGCGCACATCACCGTGGAAAAACTTCACGTCGAGTTTTTTGAGCAACTCGCGGTTGGATTCGCTCCCCGGACGGCAAAGGTTGTCGAGGCCAATCAGGGTGGCACTTTCCATGGCCTCGCGGAACCGCTTCAAAAGGCGGCTGCCAACAAATCCACAAGCTCCGGTGACGAGAATACGCATGCGATAAAAAAATGAACGAGGTGATCTAGGGATTCTTCCAAACAACGGGTCCCCACCAAACGTGCGCGGCAAGGCGTGTTTTGGTGGAGGCGGCTTCAACTATCAGCCGCTGTTTGGCATCAGGGCTGAAAGGAGGAAAATCAACATCAAAAAAGTGCGGTTGTTGATCAAGATCATGCTTCTGCGGGATCAGTGTCTGCGCGTATCCGGCAATTTTTTCTCCCCGTTTATTGACAAGATGAATGCCGACGCTCACCTCTTCAGGAGTTGCGCCGGGAGCACTCACCACTGCAAACCGACCCGTGACTCCTCGCACCTGCGCCGGAACGCTGAACTCAAACCGGTTGGGTGCCCGACCCCCACAAGCCTCCAGTCCTTCCTGCAATCCGACTTGAAGGCTGCCATTGGCTCTCACCACTTCCGGAATGCCTGGGAAATACGGATACAGCAGCCCTTCCACAGTGGAGGTGGTCTCCAAACGCGTCGCCGGAGGAACCCATTCGAGCAACGTGTAGTGATAATCCCTCTTGTATTCTCCATCTGCATCCGCTTCCGCCTTGAGTCGAAATGACACCACCTCATTTTTTCCGCCGACATTGGCGCGCCAGCTCAAAAAGTCATCAATTGTCTCAAGGTAAGGACTCAACTGCACCCCGGTGCTGGCCAAGCTGGGAATGAACCGACGATTCACCTTTCGCCCGTCCTGCATCTGCAGAGTGAGCACTCCCAAAGCGGGTTGGTAAGCAAACCCTTTGAGTTTTCCTGAGCGACTGCGCGGAGCATCAACCTTGAGGGCGATCAGAGTGTTGGGTGGCCGGGAAGGCAGTTCGATCGTCCGCCCCCAACGTGTCTTGCCTGACTGTAGCTCACGCCAGGTTCCTTGGGGAGCAATTGGTTGCGGTTTTTCAAGTAGCAAGAAACCCTTCTCACGCAGCCGTGGCGTCCACCCGGTCAGCAAGTCGAGCATCAATGGCGCATCGTCGAGCCATGGATGGCGGGCATCGATCGACTCCAATTGAAACAACACCCAATCCGGTCGCGAAGCAGATCGATAGTAGTCAAGATTCACCTGATGCAGATAAGGCGTGTAGCTGCTGTAACTTTGAAACACCGGACGCGGTTGGTAGTTCAGTCCGTTTAAGAATGCGTAGTTCTGTTGAAAATTGACAATGTCGACCTTCGCTCCCCGCACAAGATTGGTGATTTCTGGAAGCTGCCATTCGATCCTTTGTTCCGCAGGAATTTCGTTGAGTTGTGGCAGTTTGACGGAAGGCGAAGCAACGATGCGCTGGGCGGCGGTCTTCAGCGCCCAACCAGGGTGCATCCATCGTCCAGCACCTTGATAAGCGGCGGCAGCCGCAATGAACAACGCCACCAAGGCGGCACCGACGACCAAGGCAGGTCGCCAGGAAAACGTTTTTGGTTTTGTCCCAAAGGCTTCCAGCCCGGGAGCCACCGTCAGCAAACATGCATACGGAAACGCCATCGCCATGAAAAAATCCACGTGTCCCATGTCGGCTCGGACGAACCCGTGCTTCCAGGACAGAAACGCACAACCGAGCACAATTCCAGATTTCAATCCAGTCTCCATCCATCGACGACCAGAGACCGCCACATTGACCGCAGCACAAACAAGCAGTGCCGCTGCCAGCGCCAACCCCCATCCCAGCATGCCCGGAGCCGGCGGATAACTCATGGTTTCGCCATAGCCTGCCGAGATCTGCCAGGCACCGATGAGGTAGCTAGGAAAGCCGAACAGCGATTGTCCGGCCAGCATCCAACCCACCAGATGCAACCCGGCAAAAGTGGTAGGCACGGCGATCGCGAATTTCCATCGTCGCTGCATCAGAAGCAGCGTGGTGAATCCAAAAATCATCGCACTGATGGCGAGAAAGTCCGTGAACTTTACCAAAGCGACCACAGCGCATCCGGCCATCAATCCGAGCCATTCCAGTCGGTCCGCCCTGGTGCGTTTGGATCCATTCATAAGCACACATGCCACCCCGGCGGCAAGCAAGGTGGGCGTGCTCGGGAAGAGAATTATGAACGCCCAAAACGGAATGCGCAAAATCCAGGGAAGCCTTCCTCCCACACGCCAGCCGACATAGGCAATGAACATGGCATATGCCCACGCAAAGATCAGCCGCTCCACTGCAAACCCACCCAAGCCCCGCCCATCGAAAAGAAACCCGAGGGGTCCAAAGGTGTAAATCAAATCGCTGCCAAGCTGCCAGTTCCTCTGCGCGCCATACTCAAGCACCAACGGCCATGAATCATCAAGGCTTACTCCGGTGATCGACATGGTGCCTGCCAGTTTGAAATTGCCGGCAAAAATCATCAGCCATGCCAGCGGACCCAGGGCCCGCATCACCCGGTCAGTGCTTGGAGTTGACCACGAGCTTGCGGCCCCAACCGCGCCGACAATCCCGAGCGCGAGGAAGGCGAAGAGATAGATCGCAAGCGGCCAATTGGTCGGAGGTGGCGGTGGGATCAGTGGAAGTGGCGGAGGCGAAACCACGGCTGGCAGATCCACTTCAAAGGTGCGGAAAATCGTCTGCCGGATTGGATCTTTGACGAGTCGGTGTTCACTTGCAGGTGCCGCGTCATCAACGGGCAAAAGCGTTTCAGGATCGAGTCGGCTTATCCGTTTCCCCGTGAATGTCTGCACAACAAGACTCCGCAGAATGACTTCTTCATTCGTCCCTACCCAAGAAAGCGTCAGCGACTGCCTGCCTTCCGTGTCCACCGACAGGGGCAGCGCCAGCCTCTCTGCGATGTTGTCGCCCTGAAAAGCAGATTCCGCGATGACCTTTTTGCCTTCATCAGCATGCCCCAATGACAGCGCCAATCGACCGGGATTTGAGCTCGAAAATTCGACAACCACCAAAACTTGCCCGTCATTTTTCCCCGCCGGCTCCACCGCTGACAGCACCCGGACAGATGCGGCCAGCAAGAGCAGTGAGACAACAGACCACCGGAGGCAGGCAATGACACATTTTTGCAGACGACTGGTCGATGCGAAGATTTGGCGCATGTGAATGCCCAAGCGCATGGACATCCATTGTCAAACACGGATTGATCGACGTTTGACGAATTGTCCCACCGCTCGATCAAACGCCATCCACAAAACGCTTCTTCAAATGCGCCAGATAGGGGGCCGTATCCGTCGCCTTGCCGGTCGCTGCGATCATCAAATCCTTCGGCGACAGGACTGAACCCGCCGCGTGGACATTCGTCTGAAGCCACTTCAACAGCGGTGCATACTCCGCATTGGCAACGGCTTTTTTGATGCCTGCGTTTTTAACCGCCGCTTTGAAAAGCTGCGCTGCATTGAGATTACCCAAGGTATAGGTCGGAAAATAACCGAAGCCGCCCATCGACCAATGAATGTCCTGCAAACATCCGCGCGCATCATCCGGCGGCGTGCGTCCGAAGCTGGATTCAAACTCGGCATTCCACGCATCCGGCACCTCAGACACCTTCAGCGTGCCGTTGAAAAGTTTCCGCTCAATCGCAAAACGCAGCATGATGTGCAGGTCATAAGTCGCCTCATCGGCCTCCACCCGGATGAACGAAAATTCCGCGCGGTTCACGCCGAGAAGGAATTGCTCCAAAGTCAGCTTCTTCAAATGCGGAAACAGCGATTGAGCCCTTGGAAACCAGCGCTCCCAAAACGCGCGCGAACGTCCCACATGATTCTCCCAAAAGCGCGACTGCGATTCGTGAATGCCCAGTGATACCGCCGTGCCGGAGGGCAACCCCCACTCCTCTTCAGGCAGCCCTTGCTCATACATGCCATGTCCGGCCTCGTGCAGAACGCCGAAAAGGGACGAAAGAAAATCACGCTCATCATAGCGGGTCGTCAACCGCACATCACCAGGTCCGAATCCCGAACAAAACGGATGCGTGGTGGTATCAATGCGACCCGCATCGAAATCAAAACCCACGGACTCCGCCACTTCGCGATTCAACTGCTGCTGTTTGGCAATCGGACACGAACCCAGCAACGCTTTCATCGGTGGCGCTTCCCGTTCCGACCGCTCAACCGCCGCCCTGGCAATCTTTACCAGCGACGGACGCAATGAATTGAACAATGCCTCCACATCGTTCGCCGTGATGTCGCGTTCGTGCTCGTCCAACAGCACATCAAACGGCTCCGCCCCGTCGCTGATGCGACCCGCCATCTCGCGTGAAATTTCCACCAACTTCTGCAAGTGCGGTGCAAACCCTGCGAAATCCGATTCACCACGCGCCTTCGCCCAAGCCGCCTGACCCAGCGAGATCGCCGCACTTTGCTGCTCCACCAATCGCTTTGGAATGCGCACCGCCCGATCCACCTTCCAGCGAAACAACTTCACATTGGCTTTCGCGACGGAATGCTCCTCCGCCACCGACACCTCATCTTCCGCCTTTTCCAGCAACCCCTGAAACCGTTTTGAAGTCAGTCGTTCGTGAGCAAGTCCGCTCAAATGCGCAAGAATGCGGGAGCGATGCGTGATGCCCTTGGGCGGCATGTAGGTTTCCTGATCCCAACCCAAAACATGGGTCGCTCCATTCACCAGGGCGACATCACGCGCCGCCTGACACAATTGATCATACGAGGAAAGAACCAAAGCCATGACTGAATGGTGAGCCCTCGCGCCTCAACATGCAAGCATCAGACACGGCAAAACCAAACTCGAACCAAGTCCACCTAGCGCCCCGAAGCCAGACGGCGATAGGCAAGCTTCTTGGAAAACGAGTCATCCGATTTTGGCTCGGGTGCGGTCTCCGTTTTCGATTCCTCTTCTTTCTTGGCCTCCGGTGCCACCGGCGTCACTGCGACCGGTTGATCCTTTGGCAGCACCGTCACCTCCACCGCGACCACGCCCGCATTGGTCATGCGCAATTCCCTCGCCGCACGGGTTGATACGTCAATGATGCGCCCTTTCACATAAGGGCCGCGATTGTTGATTCGCAGCGTTACCTCGCGGCCATTGCGCAAATTTTTCACCAGGACCTTGGTGCCAAACCGCAACGTCGGATGTGCCGCCGTCAGCGTGTTCTGATCGTAGATTTCGCCGTTTGCCGTTTTTCGACCATGCCAGTAGCCTCCGTAAAATGATGCCTTGCCGCGATACACACTGGAATCGGCGGAGGTTGCCTGAAGGGTGGTTGATTTTCCGCTGATCAAAAACAAGCCAATGGTGGCGAGGAGAACGGAAGTGAAGCGTGGAGTCGGGCGAATCAGTATAAGCATGTCACTATCAAGGGATTTCGTGCAAATCGGGCAAGAAGCCTGCCGCACTCCGACCAGCTTGGCAACCCTGAAACGACTTTTGCATACCCCAAAAAACGGCCTTGCTTCACCTCAGATGCCCACCCAATACTCATTTTGAACGACTAACGGGCATCAATTCCCCTTTTACATCCGGGTAATATTCTATCGAAAATACCCCTCTTCATAGTCGTTTCGCGTCTAAATTTGGCGTTTTTATCGCCTAAAACATGGAAAGTAGAAGGCCCGTCCCGGGCCTTACCATCATTCATTCAAGGCTCGGGACGAGCCTTCTACTCTCTTTCCCCTCAACCCGGCGGCCACCCCAACTCTCTCCCGGCCAGCAAATGCACATGCAAATGCGGCACCGATTCCCCGGCGTCGCGGCCATGATTGATCACCAGACGAAATCCTTTACTCGTCTCACTCACTCCCAATTGCTGCGCAATCTTCCCTGCTGCGACCATCAACGCCCCAAGCGTCGACTGATCACTTTCTACCGCTTCTCCCACCCTCGGGATCACCCGCTTGGGCACAATCAACACATGAATCGGAGCCTGCGGATTCACATCGTTGAACGCCGCCACCAGGTCATCCTGATAAATGATTTTCGCAGGAATCTCACCCGCGATGATTTTCTCAAAAATCGTCATGTCTCCATCTCAGCACGGGAAGCCCTCCAAGGCAACTTCCGGAACCAACACGTTTGCCTTGCTTGCGCCACCCAATCTCCCCGGATTACCAACTACCCATGGCCAGACTCAGCGCCAAAATGCTCCACGGCCTTCTGGAAGCCACCCGCATCATCCACGATCACGAACATGGCACGTTTCATGACCGGCTGTTCCGCGCCTTGGACCTGGTCTACTCCGATTCCGTCTACGCCCTCGAACTCTACGGTCGCGGCAACTCTTACTCCGCCGAAACCAACGTCCCCTTCGACCCTGCGCACAAACTTGAGATCCTCAACCGCACCAACGAACTGGTGCAACTTCAAAGTCCCATGTTCCAGCGCCTCGCCGCCGGCGAAACTCAGCCCATGCGCCTGAGCGACTTCATCAGCCTGCGCGAACTGCGCAGAACCGACCTCTACCAGGAAATCTTCCGTCCCGTCGGCATCACCCGTCAGATCGGCATCCCCATCCGCTCCTCCTACTGCCTCGGCGGACTCACCATCAACCGCGATCATCGCGATTTCACCGTTGAAGACCACCTCGTCGCCTCACTGCTCGCCCCGCAAATCGCCACCGCTTTTGAAACTGACACTCTCCTCAAAAGTCTCACCCCCGCCATCCAGCGCAACCAGTCGACTGACCTCGCCCAACTGCGCCGACTCGGTCTCACCCGTCGCGAAGCCGAAATCTTTCTCTGGATGATCGAAGGAAAACGCGATGGAGAAATCGCCATCATCCTCAGTATCAGCGTCCGCACCGTCAACAAACACGTCGGAACCATCCTTGCCAAACTCAACGCCGAGACCCGCACCGCTGCCGTCGCCACCGTCTTGAACCAGGAAATCCTGCATTCATCAGACGCTGGCCCTTTATTACGGAACCCTTAACTACCGCGACGTCCGCCAGCCTTCCTCTTGAGAACCTTCACTTGGCATTTGACAACCATTCCCTTCCCGGTAATTTACCCGCCCCTCTGAAACTGCCTGCGTCTTTCTACCGGGCCCTTGCAACTCTTTAATCCACCGTCACCATGCCTAAACGCACCTATCAACCCTCCAAGCGCACCCGCAAGCAGCAGTTCGGTTTCCGCGTTCGCACCAAGACCGTCAACGGTCGCGCCATCCTTGCCCGCCGTCGTAAAGCAGGTCGCAAGCGTCTCCTTCCTAAAGGCGTTGAAGTCCACTTCAAGCGCCACACCCATCAGCACAACACCAGCGGTCGCCCGACTTACTAAGTCAGCCACCGGGTTCCTGCCCGGGCAAGAATCCTCGCGTCACGCATGGGTCTGCCCACCTCCAGTCGGCTGAGGTCCACCACGGAATTCAGCCTTGTGCGCACCAAGGGAACCTCGTTCCCTGCCCGATTCCTGGTTTTCAGCGTGCTGAAACTCGACGAACCCGACACGCCCACGCGTTTCGGGTTCATTACTTCCAAAAAGGTGGGCGGAGCCGTGCAACGCGTTCGTTTGCGCCGCCAATTTCGCGAAATCGCCCGCCTCAATCCCCTCAAAAGCGGCTACTGGATTGTCACCATCGCCCGCTGGCGCGCTCCCCAGGCCAGTTTCGAAGAACTGAAACAAGACTGGCTCAAAGCCGCCCGTCGAGCCCGTGTCCTTGCCCCGGCACCCGCAGCGGAATCCCCACCCGCCACTTCGTCGTCGTCGTCATCATCATGAAGACTGTCGTTCGCATCCTTATCCGTGGCTACCAGTGGGTGATCTCACCCGTCATCCACTTCATTGGTGGACCCGGCACCGGCTGCCGCTTCACCCCCACCTGTTCCCAATATTTTCTCGAAGCCGTCGAAATCCACGGATTTTTTCGCGGCACCTGGCTCGGCGTCTACCGCATTCTGCGCTGTAATCCGTGGGGCGGAACCGGTCACGACCCCGTCCCTCCTGCGCGTGACGATCACAACACCACTGCGCATTGCACTTGCGAATCGTCTGCTTCTGGCCACAAGTCTCCTCCCGCCGATTCGCCCCCCGACCCCGGCAACCCTTAGTTCAGTTAGTCAGTCACTCCCATACCCACCGCCCTCTTTTAATTTCATGGATCGCAAAGCTTGGATAGTCATCACACTCTGTGCCATCGGCATGGTCCTCAACGGTTGGTGGATGATCAAACACCCACCGCCACAGCCAGCCCCGGCACCAAACCCGCCCGCCGCTGCGACCGCCACCCCTGCGGCCGGCACCACCCCTGCAACCGCAGCAACTCCCGGTGCTCCTGTCGCCGGAACCCCTGCTGACACTGCCGCTCCCGCAGCCGCTGTCGAAGAAAAAGTCGTCCTCACCAACGACAAAGTCGCCTACACCTTCACCACCAAAGGCGGCGGTATCTTGTTGGCCGAACTCCACGACATCAAGGAGACCGTCACCATCAACACCGTCGGCAAAGCCGCCATCGGCTCCTTCGGCAGCGAGGCCAAGGTCTATGACGACCTCTTCTATCGCATCGTCGACAAGTCCGACAAACACATCGTCTTCGAAGCCACCAGCCCGGATCAAGTCGTCATCCGCAAGGAATACCGCTTCACCGAAGGCCCTGGCAGCAACGATCACCTGATTCATTTCCAGATTCACCTCGACAACAAAGGCCCCACCAAACACAGCCGCGACAACTACTACCTCTACACCGGTGCCGCCGCCTCCCTGCGCCCGGATGAGGTCGAACTCCCCGCCTACGTCTGGAACAATGCCGGCAGTTCCGACTACTTCGCGACCAGCAAGTTTCGCGACGGACCTAATTTCATCGGCATGGGTGGCCCCATCACCCAGCTTCCCCATCAAGCCTTCGACCGCCTGCGCTGGGCCGGCGTCATGAGCCGCTTCTACGCCACCCTCATCACTACCAAGGACGATCAACCCGCCAAAGTCTGGGGCGAACGTTTTCTTGTCGACCACTCCAAGGACGAATTTGCCACCAATGCCAAATCCGCCACCGACTACGCCATCCACGGCGGCGTCAGCCTTCCTCCCATCGACCTCGAACCCGGTGCCTCCAAGTCCTATGACTTCCGCATCTACATCGGTGCCAAAATTTTCCATGATCTGAAGAAGATCGATCTCGACGGCGGCAAAGAAGGCCCACCCGACCGCCAGATGCGTCAGGTCATGTTCTACGGCATGTTCTCCGTCATCAGCCGCATCCTCGTCGGCGGTCTGCGCACTTTCCACGACTGGACCGGCAACTGGGGCGTCGCCATCATCCTCCTCACCATCTGCGTGCGCACCGTGCTCTGGCCCGTCCAGGCCCGCTCCAACCGCACCATGAAACGCATGGGCCTTCTCTCCCCCAAGCTCAAGGAGCTTCAGGAAAAATACAAGGACGAGCCGCAGAAGATCAATACCGAAATGATGAAGCTCTACCGCGAGTATGGCGTCAATCCCCTCGGCGGATGTCTCCCCCTGCTCATCCAGATCCCCATCTTTTTCGGCTTCTACGCCGTGCTTCGTTTCGCCGCCGAACTGCGCAGCCAGGACTTCCTCTGGGTCAAAGATTTGTCGCTGCCCGACACCATCCACACCCTGCATTTTGGAACCTCCATTCCCTTCATCGGCGACCACTTCAACATCAATCCCCTGCCATTGATCATGGGCATCACCATGTTCCTGCAGATGAAGCTCACCCCGCAACCGGCCAGCGCGGACAAGATGCAGCAGCGCATCTTTCTGCTCATGCCCTTCATCTTTCTGATCTTCTGCTACGGCTTCGCCTCCGCCCTCGCCCTTTACTGGAGCGCCCAAAACGTCTACAGCATCTTCCAGGCACAAATCAGCCGCCTCTGGCAGACCGATCCCGTGCTTGAAAAAGTCGCTCCAGCGGACAATAGTTCCAGCAGCGGTTCCTCCTCGACTACGAAGAAGAAATCCGGCCCACCCCGTCTCGGCGGCGGCGGCACCAATTCCGCGAAAAAGCGCAAATAAATGATCGGATGAAAAAATGACCCCTCTCGAACACGCCCGACAAATCCTCGACACCCTCCTCGGGCATCTTGGATTCGTCGTGCAAATCGAAGAGGAACAGGCTCCCGAAGGTCCCACGCTTCAAATCCTCACCGAGCAATCCGACCTGCTGATCGGTCGTCGCGGTGAGGTGCTTGACGACATCCAATACCTCGTCAACCGCATCCTCCAGCGTCGCGACCCGCAGGCCCCACGAATCCGCGTCGACGTCGAATACTTCCGCACCATGCGTGAGGACCGCATGCTGGCCAAGGTCAACGAACTCGCCGACCGCGTCCGCAGCACCGGCCAGCCCCAAGTCCTCAACCCCATGAACAGTTATTACCGTCGCCTCGTTCACAACCTGTTCCTCCAGGACCCTCAAGTCGCTAGTGAGAGCGAAAAAGGCGACGACCGCTTCAAGCGCATCACCCTCAAGCGCCGGAAGTAGAAAATTTTGGAGTGCGGCGATTTTCGCCGCTTTCCCAACGCTCTCTTCCCACCAACCCGCTCTCATTTCACATCGCGGCCTCTCTCCCCCATCTACTTCGGTAATGTCGACCCCGACACTTTCCCTTGCAAATTTCCCGTCCCCCGTTATCTTCCATGCTCCCCTCGTCCCACCCAGCCCCGGGGAACGTTTTCCACTGCCACTTATGAAATCCGAACTCGTCGACAGAGCCGCCCTAATCATCACGGATCCTCCAATCCTCATCAACATGGTTTCCAAGCGCGTGCGCCAGCTCAACATGGGCCGCCCTGCCCTCGTCGAACGCCGTCCCGGCATGCGTGAAGCCGACGTCGCCCTCACCGAAATCATCGAAGGCAAAATCAGAGCCGAGTTTCTTTCGGACATCGAACCTGCTTAATCGCGCTCGAGTTCGCTTTTTGCGGTTCTTTGCCAAACCTTCCCTCTCACCGTGGCCGACATAGCCTCCAACCGCAAGGCGGGCCGCGACTACCATTTCCTCGAAAAATACGAGGCTGGCATCGCCCTCAAGGGCACCGAAGTCAAATCCATCCGGCTTGGCTTCATGAACCTCAACGACGCCTTTGCCCGCGTTGATCGAGGTCAGGCATTTCTCTACAACTGCGACATTCGTCCCTACGAACGCGCCAGCCACGAACAGCACGAAGCCCGCGCCCCACGTCGCCTGCTCCTGCACAAAAAGGAGATCTTCAAACTCCTCGCCGCCACCCAGCAAAAAGGCCTAACCCTCGTCGCCACCCGCGCCTACTGGAAAAATAAGAAGGTCAAAGTGGAAATCATCGTCGGTCGCGGCAAGACCCACGGCGACCAGCGCCAGGATCTCAAAGACCGCGTCGAAACCCGCGAAGCCGCCCGTGAAATGGCCCGGTTCAACGAACGCAAAGGTCACTAACAAGGGAACACCTTCTGGAGAAAAGGAGCGCCCACAACCACGACCTGGTTGGTCGCTCACTTCCGACTTCCGACTTCCGACTTCCGACTTCGAAGTCCCCCTCACTTCAGCGACGGATCACGTGGCTCCGACTTCCGCCACAGAAACCCGCACAAAAACGTGATCGCGAAATTGATTGGATACAACCACGCATACGTCATCTGCAAGCGGTGCTCCTTGAACCAATCCCCCTCGCCCGCCACCACAAAAATATCCCCGCGCACCCACGTCGTCATCAAAACCGACAATACCAGCCCCACCCACAGCGCCGCTGTCTTTGCTGGAATGCGCCACAACGCCAGCAGGAAAATCGCCAGCAACGAACCATAGGTGTAGGACACCATCCCAAACGCCAGACTCAACAACTGGATGTTCGCCGACTCCTTCAACTGATACAACACCACCGTCATCCCGGCCAAAAACACCGCCCAACCCAACACCGTCATCCGCGAGATGAACACCAGCTTTTTCTCATCCGGCATGTCCTTCTCCCGACCGTGATACCACAACGAAATCGACGTCTGTGACAGCGCGGCCAGCGCCGAATCCAAACTCGAAATTGCCGCCGCAAACGCCCCCGCCAGCAACAACCCGGTCAACCCCGCTGGCAGCACCGTGGTGATCCACACCGCAAACACCAGATCGGTGTCTTTCGCAAACTCCGCCGCCGTCCCCGCATCCGGCGGATACACGCTGTAATAAGCAAACAACCCCGCGCCCACCATCAGCATCACCAGCGTCGCGATCTGCCCCACCCCGCTGAAGATGATCGCCTTCGTCGCATCCGACGCATTCCGACAGCAAAACATCCGCTGCGCGTTCAACTGATCCGTCCCATACGCCGCCAAATTCTGAAACGGCATCGCCAGCAGCGCCGTCCACATGGTGAACTCCGTGTCCCGCACCCACTCCACCATCCCCTGCTCCGAACCCACTCCCGGCATCCAGCGCCACAATTCGAACTTGCCCGCCTCCCCCGCAATTTGCAAAAACTGTGGAAACCCTTCCGGCAAACTGATGGTGATCCACACCAACGCCAAAATCCCCGCAAACAAAAACATCCCGAACTGGATCACATCCGTCCAGATCACCGTCGTCATCCCCCCCATCCATGTCCACAACACCCCAAACACCGAAATCACCAAAATGCTCTCCACCATGTCGAACGGTGTCACCGTCCGCAACACCAGCGCCGGCACCAACACCCGCACACTCTGACCCAACACCGACCCCACCATGAACAACAAGGTTGTAATCGTCTTCGCCGACTTGCCCAGCCGGTTCGCAATGAAATCATACGGACTAAAAATCTCGTGCTCATAAAATGCCCGCACAAAATAAACCCCCACAATGCATCGCGCGATGATCGACCCGATCGCCCACTGCAAATACGTAAAATTCCCGTTCGCCGCAAACACCGCCCCAGGCACCCCGATGAACGTCACCGCACTGATCTCTGTCGCAATGATCGAACCCGACACCGCCGGCCATGGCAACGACCGTCCCGCCAGAAAGAAATCCTTGATCGTCGACTGCTTCCCGCTCAGCCGATGTCCAATCCAAGTGCAGAACCCCAGGTAGGAAAACAACACCACCCAGTCCAGCCAACGGAAATGCTCATGCACCGGAACAGCAGCAATAAAATCAATCATACAAAAAAAGAAACCAAGCTAGAGGACGACACTGTCGCCATTGGACTCCCAACCACCCGCCCCGTAAAGCAGAATCAGAACCAGATTTAGAATCGGAATGATGCGCCCGCTTCAACACCCAATCTCCAAAAAACTCCATACCTCCCTTTTCAATCCCCTCAATGCGCGTAGTATGCCGGTTCAGCAGGATCGGCACCATGAAATTTGAAGACCTCAGAGGCATTTTGCAATACGTTCCCCAGTTTCGGGAACGCATTTTTGTCGTGGCATTGGATGGCCGCGTCATGCGCCTCCCCAACTTCAATTCGCTTCTCCAGGACATTGCCGTGCTCCAGTCACTGAGCATCCACGTCGTGCTCGTTTTCGGTGCCCGATCACAAATCCAACAGCTCGCCGCCCTGCGCGACGTTAATCTTTCCAGCGACGACGGCATGGGCCTCACCGATGCCGCCACCCTTTCCGTCAGCACCGAAGCCATCTCGCGCCTCACCAACGAACTCATGGCCGCGCTCACCGCCCTTGAGCTTCGCGTCGCCGTTCCCAATGCCCTCGCCGTCCATCCCGCCGGCGTCATCAACGGCATCGACCTCCAATACACCGGCCGTATTGAACGTGTCGATGAACCCATGCTCCAGTCCCTGCTGAAGCAAAACATCATCCCATTGCTCCCACCGATGGGCTTCGACGGACACGGCACCACCTTGCGCCTCAACTCCGACGAAATCGCCGTCGATGTCGCCCTTGCCCTCGACGCCGCCAAAGTCATCTTTGTCGCCGAAGAAGGCCTCATTGACGCCAACGGCGAACGCCTCGCTCAACTCCCCGTTGCCCAGGCCCGCGACATCTCGCGTCGCAAAGACACCGGCATGGACCCCAGCCTGTTGTCCAAACTTCGCCACGCCGCCCTCGCCTGTTCTGAAGGTGTGCCCCGAGTCCACATCATCGACGGTGGACAAAACGAAGTCCTCCTCGCCGAGTTGTTCAGCAACGAAGGCGTCGGCACCATGATCCACGCCGACGATTACCAGCAGATCCGCAAAGCCCACCTCAGCGACATCCCCGTCCTGATGACCATGATGCGCGAAAGCATTGAAGACGCCGCCCTCGCCCCCCGCAGTCGCGAACAAATCCAGCAACGCATCAACGACTTCTTCGTCCTCGAACTCGACGGCAACCCCGTCGGCTGCGTTGCCGTGCATTCCTACAACCAGCCCGACGAAACCAAAGTCTCCGAGCTCGCCTGCCTCTTCGTCCGTCGCGCCCACAAGAACCAGGGCCATGGACGCAAGCTTGTCACTTACGCTGAAACCATCGCCCGCGAACGCGGCAGCGCCTGGCTCTTCGCCTTGAGCACCCAGGCCTCCCGATTTTTCGAAGAAAAAATGGGCTACCAGCTCGCCACCAGCGGCATTCTCCCCGAGCCGCGCCGCGAAGCCTACCTCAGCAACGGCCGCAACTCCCGCGTCCTCACCAAGACCCTTTAGTCTCTCCGTGACACCGGCTTGCCGCCGGTGGGTCGAACAGGCATTTTGCCTGTTCCCTCAGTGACCAGCGCCCCCAACCCCACTCACCCGTCGCCGCTAACCCCCGCGACGGGTTTTTCGTGCCCGCTTACCAACAATCGTCAAAAATCGCACCTCCCCTGCTGAATACTTCGCCACCACCATTGTCTAATAAAACAATGAATTCGCACGACCATGCACACCCAGTCACCACAGAGGTTCTCGTGGATGCTGGCAGAAGGCTGGCTAGGCCGGTTTTTTGACCTTCCACGTAAAGACCACAATCCAAGCATCCCCCGCATCGGCCTCGCGCTGTCATGCGGCGGTGCCAGAGGACTCGCCCACATCGGCGCCATTCAAGTCCTCGAAGAAGAACGCATCCCCATCGCCACCATCATCGGCAGCAGCATGGGCTCCTACGTCGGCGCTCTGTGGGCTTCCGGCGTGAGCGGCAAGGAACTCGAAATCCTCGCCGCCGAAATCAAAGACCGCCGCACCCTCATGCGCCTCATCGATCCCGTCTGCCCACCCACCTCCGGCTTCATCTACGGCCATAAAGTCCGCAAACACCTCGAACGCACCCTTGGCGACCTCACCATCGCCGACCTCAAAATCCCCACCCTTATCGTCGCCACCAATCTCGACACCCTCAACGGCGAAATCTTTCCCCCCGACACCCCCGTCGCCGCCGCCATCCAGGCCAGTTGCGCCATCCCCGGCATCTGCAGTCCCGTCTATCTCAACGGCAAACGTTACATCGACGGCGCCGCCGCCCAACCTCTTCCCGTCTCCATGCTGCGCGACCACACCAGCGTCGACGCCACCATCGCCGTCAACGTCATGGCCCCCAGTGCCGCCGTCGCCGCCACCCTCGATGTCTCCCCCCCCCCGCCGCTCGACCCCATCGGCACCAGCGCCCGCCTGCGCCGCTTCTTCAACCGCAACCTCAACCTCTTCGCCTACGGCAACGTGCTCGACACCTTCAAACGCTGCCTCAGCTCCGCCCAACTGCGCCTCCTCGCTTACGAATCCGCCGCCGCCGACGTCCTCATCCACCCCTACCTCACCGAGTCGCGCTGGTATGACTACGAAAACTTTCAACGCTACATCGACGCCGGACGGAAAGCCGCCCAGGACGCCCTCCCCCACATCCATTCTCTCATGAACCTGAAAACCAATACCACCAACCCACCCAACTCCAATGACACCCTTCCTTTCATCACCCCTGTGGGACACAGCAGCGCCTGAGTTCTGGCAAGAATGGCAGATCCGCCGCCTGCGCGACTACCTCGCCCACCGCGTCCTGCCCTACTCCGCCCACTACCGCAAACTCTTTGAGGCGAACCACCTCTCCGTGCACGATCTGCGCACCCTCGACGACATGCGCAAAATTCCCTTCAGCAGCAAAGTCGACCTCACCGTCCCCCGCGAACAACAACGCGAGTTCGTCCTCATCCCCGACGAAAAATCCCTCAAACGCGAACCGCGTGTGATCCTCACCGCCCTGCTGCGCGGTCGCAACTTCGTCAAAGACAAACTCGACGCCGAGTTCCGCCCCGTGCTCCTCACCAGCACCACCGGTCGCAGCAGCGACCCCGTCCCGTTTGTCTACACCAAACACGACCTCGCCAATCTCGAAACCTCCGGACGTCGCCTCATGGAAGTGGGCCGCAGTCAAAAAGACTACCGCCACGTCAACATGTTCCCCTTCGCCCCCCACCTCGCCTTCTGGCAAACCCACTACGCCGGCACCGCCTTCGGCACCTTCGTCCTCTCCACCGGCGGCGGCAAAACCATCGGCACCGACGGCAACATCAACATTGTCGAAAAAATCCAGCCCGACATCCTCATCGGCATGCCCACGTTTGTCTACCACGTCCTCTCCCAGGCCGTGGCCGAAAACCGTCACTGGCCCAACCTCAAACGCATCGTCCTCGGCGGCGAAAAAACCCCCGCCGGATTGCGCGCGAAACTACGCGACCTCTGCGGCCAGCTCGGCGCCCTCGGCGTTTATGTCATCAGCACCTACGCCTTCACCGAAGCCAAAATGGCCTGGCCTGAATGCCCCACCCTTCCCCATGAAGGCTCCAGTGGTTTCCACCTCTATCCCGACCTCGGCATCGTCGAACTCGTCGACCCCCAAACCGGCGACCCCGTCCCCCCCGGCAGCCCCGGCGAAATCGTCTACACCCCCCTCGACTCACGCGGCACCGTCGTCCTTCGTTACCGCACCGGCGACATCGCCAGCGGCGGCCTCACCTGGGAACCCTGCCCCCACTGCGGACGCAATGCCCCACGACTCCTCGGCCCCATCTCCCGCGTCAGCGAACGCCGCACCCTTCACCTTGACAAGGTCAAAGGCACCCTCGTCGACTTCAACGTCCTCGACCACCTGCTCGACGACATGCGCGGCCTCGGAGCCTGGCAGATCGAACTCCGCAAACGTCACGACGACCCCCTCGACTGCGACGAAATCCATCTCCACGTCCATTCCGAAAATCGCACGCCGCAGCAAGAGTCCACCCTTCGCCAGCAGCTCAACCGTCGATTCCAGGAAGTCACCGAACTCACCCCCAACGCCATCCACTTCCACACCCTGGAAGAAATGCGCACCCTCCTCGGCGTCGGCAAACTCCTCAAAGAAGAAAAACTCGCCGACCACCGTCCCAAACCCACCACCGCCCAGGCGGTTTCCTCATAATTTTAGCCTTCATCACTTAGCCTTTATCCTTTCCTGATATGACTCCCTTATTCATCTTCGACGGCACCCGCACCCCCTTCACCCGTGCCGGAACCACCCTCGCCGACCTCAGCGCTGTCGACCTCGCCCGCGCTGCCGTCACCGCCCTCTTCACCCGCACCGGCTTCAACCCTGCGCTCATCGACGAAACCATCTTCGGCTGCGTCGCCTCACCCGCCGACGCCGCCAACCTCAGCCGCATCATCGCCCTCCGTGCCGGTGTCCCCAAAGAAAAACCCGCCATGACCGTCAACCGCAACTGCGCCAGCGGATTGCAGGCCATCGCCACCGCCCAGGAAAAACTCGCCTCCGGCAACGGCAGCCTTTTTCTCGTCGGCGGCGTCGAAAGCATGTCCCAGATGCCTCTGCTCTTCCGACACGAAGCCGCCATCAAATTTGCCATGCTCTCCCGAGCCAAAACCGTCGGCACCCGCACCCGCGCCCTCGCCGCCTTCCGACCTCAAGACTTCATGCCCCTGCTCGCCCTTAAGATGGGCCTCACCGATCCCATCGCCGCCCTCAACATGGGTGAAACCGCCGAGATCCTCGCCCGCGAATTCCGCATCAGTCGCGACGCCCAGGACGCCTTCGCCGTCCGCTCCCACCTCAACGCCGCCGCCAACCAAACCCACCTCGCTACCGAAATCACCCCCGTCTACGCTGGCACCCAAAAAGTCCGCGCCATCACCGAAGACAATGGTGTCCGACCCGACAGCTCCCTCGAAAAACCCGCCAAACTCCCCGCCATCTTCGATCCCCTCATGGGCAGCGTCACCGCCGGCAACTCCTCGCAAATCACCGACGGAGCCGTCGCTCTTCTCGTCGGCGACGAATCCCATGCCTACACCTTCAAGTCCGATCCCCTCGGCCGCGTTGTCAGTCAGGCCTTCACCGGCTGCGACCCCGCCCGCATGGGACTCGGACCCGTCAAAGCCATCGAGCTCGCCCTCCAACGCGCTGGATGGAAACTCGACGATGTCGACCTCATCGAAATCAACGAAGCCTTCGCCGCCCAGACCCTCGCCGTGCTTAAATGCCTCCGCGACAAATCCGCCGCCCAACGCGCCGGCCTCTCCACTCCCCTCGGCGAAATCGACAGCGACCGACTCAACCCTCAAGGCGGCTCCATCGCCCTCGGCCACCCCGTCGGAGCCAGCGGTGCCCGCCTCATCCTCACCGCCCTCAAACAACTCCAGCGCACCCACAAAAAACGCGCCCTCGTCACCCTCTGCGTCGGCGGCGGCCAGGGAGCAGCCCTCTGCCTTGAGAGGGAATGACCAATGTCCAAGCGCCAATGACCAATGAAACACCCAACCCTTTCCCACCTCCATTGACCTTCCTCATTCGGATTTTCCTTGGTCATTGAGCCATTGCTCATTGGTCATTTATCCCATTTCCACATCTCACCCCACTTCTTTTCCCATGAATCCCATCATCTTAGATCCCACCCAAGATCCCGATCAAGACCACACCAACGTCTTGCATCCCCATCACCCCCACCATCACATCGACGCCCCTGCCGCCTTCAAACGCGACATCGACAGCGACGGCATCTGCTGGCTGACTTTCGACACCCCCGACTCCAGCGCCAACGTCTGGAACCACGCCACGCTTGACCAGTTCGACGCCCAAATCGAAGAAGTCCATCGCGACAGCACCATCCGCGCCCTCGTCATCCGCAGCGCCAAACCCCGCGTCTTCGTTGCTGGAGCCGACCTCAAAAATCTCTCTACCCTCCCCCCTGACCAGCTCAACGAACTCCTCATCCTCGGCCAGGACGTCTTCACTCACCTCGAATCCCTGCGCATCCCAAAAATCGCCATGATCCACGGCGCCTGTGTCGGCGGTGGATACGAAATGGCTCTTGCCTGCGACATTCGCATCGCCAGCGATGACGATGCCACCCGCATCGGCCTTCCGGAAACCCAGCTCGGCCTCATCCCTTCCTGGGGCGGCAGCACCCGACTGCCCCGACTCATTGGCGTTCCCAAAGCCCTTGACCTCATCGTGCGCGGCAAAACCCTCAAACCTCATCACTCCAAAAAGCTCGGCCTCGTCGACCACGTCCTGCCCATCGAAAACCTCGAAGCGTTTGCCAAGAAACTTGCCCTTTCCGAGCACCCACCGCTCGACCACCATCGTTTCCATCCCACCCAGCTCAGTCCCCTTCCCCAACTGCTGCGCCTCTACACCAAAACCACCCTGCGCAACAAATACCCCTGGATGGCCAAGAACCCCACCGCCCCGCTCAGTGCCATCGATGTCGTGACCCGCGGTGCCACCCGCACCGTCGAAAAATCCCTCGCCATCGAGCAACGCACCATGCGCGAACTCATCGGCACCACCAGCACCAAACGCTTCATCGAAACCTTCTTCCGCAAGGAGGCCGCAAGCAAAAAACTGCCCGCCCATCTTGCCGAAGTTCGCACCACCCCCATCACCCACGCCGCCGTCATCGGCTCCGGAGTGATGGGCTCCGGCATCGCCTACACCCTCGCCAGCCGCGGCACCCGCGTCGTCCTCGCCGACACCACCCCCGACGCCCTTGCCAACGGCTTCACCCGCATCCGCAAACTTCTGCGCGGCGGCGTCAAAAGCCATGCCATCACCAGAGTCCAAGCCCGCGATCTCGACGACCGCATCCAACCCACCCACGAAACCGTCCCCCTCCAACACCAGCAACTCATCATTGAAGCCATCGTCGAAAACCTTCCGGCCAAAAAGGCCCTCTTCGCCGATCTCGCCAGCCGCACCAGTCCCACCACCATCCTGGCCAGCAACACCTCCGCCCTCTCCATCACGGAGATGGCCAAGGACGTTCCCCATCCCGAACGCGTCATCGGCCTGCACTTCTTCAACCCCGCGCATCTCATGCCCTTGGTTGAAGTCGTCACCCATCCCGGCAACACCCCCGAGGTGATTGCCACCGCCATCAAATACATCCAAAGCCTCGGCAAAACCCCTATCCTCGTCAACGACCGCCCCGGCTTCGTCGTCAACCGCATCCTCATGCCTTATCTCCTCGGTGCCGTTGCCCTCGCCGAACAACTCCACGATCCTTGGGAAATCGACGACGCCATGCTCGAATTCGGCATGCCCATGGGGCCCCTCCGACTCCTCGACGAAATCGGTTTCGATGTCGCCCTTCACGTCGAACAAACCCTGCGCGCCGAACACGGCAACCGACTCCCCACCACCAACCTCCTCCAGCGCCTCGTTGAATCCGGCCATCTCGGAGCCAAAAACCACAAAGGTTTTTATCGCGCCCACCACGAAAAATCCGGCCCTCAACCCAATACCGACATCCTCAAATACCTCACCCCTAAATCTTACCCTCCCTACAAAGAGAAGTCCGACATCGCCAATCACCTGAACCAGTTCATGCAGGAAGAAGCCGCCCTGTGTCTTGAAGAGGGTGTCACGGCGACTGCCGCCAACATCGAACTCGCCATGATTCTGGGCACTGGTTATCCGCCTTTCCGCCGCCTGTTGCCCTAGAAATCCTCCTCCTACTCTTACTCCTCCTCCTACTCCTACTCCATCTCAGAGGACGAGGAGGAGAACGAGGACGATCCAACCACCAACCCACCTCACCACCATGAATCCCACCCTTCCCCAACCCCCCATTCCCCCATCCGTCCTCGACACCTCGAAAATGTCTGCCGGACAACGCGCTGCCATCGAAATGACCGAAGCCGCCCGCGACGAAAGCGCCAGCACCCTCAGCTTCGCCGCCAGCCTCTTCAATGGTGATCCCGACTTCACCACCCTTCTCCCCTATCCCGTCCAAAGCGTCGAAGACCGCGACCAGGGCGACGCCTTCCTTCACCGCATGGAATCCTTCCTTGCACTCGAAGTCGACCCCGACGCAATCGACCGCGACAGCGAAATCCCCGACCACGTCCTCCACGGACTCGCCCAACTCGGCGCCTTCGGCATCAAGATCCCCACCAAATACGGCGGACTCGGCCTCAGCCAAACCAACTACTCACGCACCGCCGCCCTGCTCGGTGGCATCTGCGGAAACCTCACCGCTCTGCTCTCCGCTCACCAAAGCATCGGCGTCCCCCAACCCCTCATCGTGTTCGGCACCGAGGAACAAAAACAAAAATTCCTGCCCCGCTGCGCTCGTGGTGAAATCAGCGCCTTCGCCCTCACCGAACCCGATGTCGGCTCCGATCCCGCCCGCATGAAAACCACCGCCATCGCTGACAGCGACGACTACCTCATCAACGGCGAAAAACTCTGGTGCACCAACGGCACCAAAGCCGGCCTCATCGTCGTCATGGCCAAAACCCCCACCGAAAAACATCCCCACGCCACCACCGCCTTCATCGTCGAAACCAGCATGCCCGGTGTCGAAATCGTCCAACGCTGTCACTTCATGGGCCTGCGCGCCCTCTACAACGGCGTCATCCGATTCCACAACGTTCGCGTTCCCAAAGAAAACATCATCGGTGGCGAAGGACGTGGTCTCAAGGTCGCCCTCACCACCCTCAACACCGGTCGCATCACCCTCCCCGCCGCCTGTGCCGGGCTCGCCAAACGCTGCCTCGAATGGACCACCCAGTGGGCCGCCCAACGCGAACAATGGGGACAACCCATCGGCAAACACGCCGCCATCGCCGACAAAATCGCCCGCATGGCCGCGCACACCTTTGCCCTCGAAGCCATGGTCCATTACGTCAGCTTCCTCGTCGACCGCGACAAATCCGCCGACGTCCGACTCGAGGCCGCTTTGGCAAAACTCTGGGGCACCGAACGCAGTTGGCAGATCGTCGACGACACCATGCAGATCCGCGGCGGACGCGGTTACGAAACCGCCGACTCCCAACGCGACCGCGGCGAAAAAATCCCCATGCCCATCGAGCGTTTCTTCCGCGACTCCCGCATCAACACCCTCTTTGAAGGCAGCAGCGAAATCATGCGCCTCTTCATCGCCCGCGAATTCCTCGATCCTCATCTCAAACTTGGTGCCGCCATCTTCAACACCAAACTCCCCCTCACCACCCGCGCCCGCACCTTCGTCAAAGCCGGCTGGCACTACGCCCGCTGGTATCCCAGCCGCTGGCTCCCCGGCCGCAGCGCCTCCACTCATGCCATCACCCATCCCCTCCTCGAAGACGAGCTGCGCCACATGCAGGCCCTCAGCCGCAAGCTCTCCCGCAGCGTATTCCACGCCATGCTCAAGTTCGGTCCCAAACTCGAGCGCGAACAACTCGTCCTCGGCCGGCTCGTCGACATCGGTGCCGATCTCTTCGCCTGGAGCTGCGCCATTTCCCGCGCCGAATCCATCGTCGAAAACTCCAGCCAATCCCAAGCTGAAGTCGACCACACCATCAAGCTCGTCCAACACCTCGGCTCCCTCATGCAGGAAAACATCCACACCAACTTCCAAAACCTCTTCCGCAAGATCGATCATCAAGGTTACTCTTTGGCGAAACATCTCCTCGAACATCCCCATTAAGCATCTTTCTTCTCATGTGGACTTGTTTGATGACACGTGACAGATTGGAAAAACCCATCCAACGATGCGTATCATCAAACTTCTCGCCGCGATATTCTGCCTGCTGATATCGGTATCAGCAGCCGCTCGCCAATTTAAGACCGATCACATCGCTCCGCTGGTCTTCTCCGCCCTCGCTCTTATCCCCCTCCTCTTCATTCGACCACAGTGGTTTAGACTTTCGTGCCTCATCCCGTTGATTGGGGTTGGCCTGATCTTGATCGATGCCTACGTTCTTCGACATCGAATCGCCGTGGAATACCGTTGTTGGAACCCTCTGTGGGATATCACCAGCATTCGTGAGATAATCTCATCCCCATCTGGAGACACGACCGTTTACCTAATCAACAGCAGTTTCACAGATTCTTCTTACTGGATTTATCTTTCGACTGGTGGTTTGTTTCCCAAACATGGTTATCTGACTCACACGAGCAGCGACATGTATCGTCGCAATTTGGTCATTGGATGGAAGGATCAGTGGTTCTACATCGGCGAACGCCTCATCTCCTTTGCTTACAACGAGGTATCAAATGAAGTCCTTAGCTACTCCGGATGGAATCCCCGGCTCGGCAGCACTGACCGCTCGCTTGAAGCTTTTGATCAGGATATCCGTCAAAAAATTGATATTGTCCCGAGCCAATAGATGTCTTGTTTCAGTCTCGACATCAAAACACCATGCCAACCATGAAACCCCAAGGCTCCGCCACCACCTTCCACGTATCCAACCTCGATATCTCCCTCAAATACTACACCGAAATCCTCGGCTTCTCCGAACGCTTCCGCTTCGGTGACTACGGCGGAGTCGAGTATGGGGAGATCCAAATCCACCTTTCCGGCCCTGCAGCCACCAACAAGAAAGCCGTCGGTCAGGGCAGCATCTACATCTTCTGCGACGACGTGGATGCCTACCACGCCGAAGTCCAGGCAAAGGGCGCCAAAATTCAGGCTCCTCCGAAGAACTACGACTACGGTATGAGAGATTTTGTCATCGAGGATCCCGACACCAACCTGATCGGCTTCGGCCAAGAGTCAGCTGCTTCCGTATCGAGATGAGGCAACGCTCCCATGCCCATGACCAAACCCAAACATTCCATCTTTTCGATGCCTTTTGCGAAAGTCTATCCGCTCTATGTTCAAAAGGCGGAACGCAAAAATCGAAGCAAAGAAGAAGTTGATCAGCTGATTCGTTGGCTGACGGGATATGATCAAATTGGCCTGCAACGGCAAATCGAACGACAGATCGACTTTGAAACCTTTTTCGATCAGGCCCCGTGCCTTCACCCCAACAGCCATCTCATCAAGGGTGTGGTATGCGGAGTTCGCATTGAAGAGATTGCAGATCCTTTGATGAAGAAAATTCGGCTTCTCGACAAACTTATCGATGAGCTTGCCAAGGGTAAAACCATGGAGAAAATTCTGAGACAATAAACATTTTATGAAATACGCCTTCTTGGTCCTGCTCGCCGGTTGCGCCTTTTTGAGCGTGGTTCACTCTGCTGAAATTCCAGTTTTTAAGGTGAAAGCAGGAGATATAGAAAACATCGTTGTTGATGCGACGCCAAGCAAACCCTGGATCTTTTCAATCACGTTGACAGCACCGAAGCTTGCCCAATACCAGAAGTTCACTGAAAAGAATCTCAACCGCCAGATCTCCTTGGTGGTTGCAGATGTGGAGATTTACCAACCCATGATTCAATCGGTGGTGAAATCGAATCCACTGACCTTCCGCATGTTTGAGAAAAAGAAATTCCTTTCGATCCTGGCAGCTCTTCCGGCCGATCCTGAATGAGGCCCAGGCTTGACACCTTCTTGCGATGCCAGAGACGGATGCTAAACTTGCTCACAGTTGAACCTGCGACCTATGGATTTGCGCTCTTTAAACGGACGGTGGTTCATCCACTACACCAACTTTCCCCTATGGTTGAAAGGAGACAAGACGCATCCGGTCATCACTTATGATGCTCGGCAGTCATCGCGCTCCATGCGTGATGTGGTGACTTATCAAAAGAACGGCAAGGAACGGTCCATCAAAGGCGTGGATCGCCAGATATCCGACAAGCAATTTCGCTGGCGCGGATCAGCCCTTCTTGCCCTCATCACCAGCGACTGGAAGATTGATCATCTCTCAAACGACGACAATTGGATGATCATCAGCTTTCAAAAAAGTCTGTTCACTCCGAAAGCGAATGACATTCTCGCTCGCGGCCCGATGATCTCCCCATTGCTGGCCGCAGAGATGTTGGAGGTCTTTGAGTCTTTGCACCGAGGTCAAACGCTCCAGCATGTCTATCACACGAACTTACCATGATCACACCGGAATCTACCCCACAAGCCATCGTCCGACATGAAGGCCACACCGCGCGCGAACGCAGTGCCTGTGGCTGGCGCGACCGACTGATCAGTCACGAGGATGTCGCGCTTGAGCCTGCAGCCTGGGCACATGCGGTCGATATCGACGGAGCCAAACCGCATTATCACCAACATTCCACCGAACTGTATTATGTGCTGGAGGGCAGCGGTTGCGTCATTCTCGATGGAATAGAGGAACCCGTTTCCAAAGGGTCGCTGGTGCACATTCCGCCTGGAGTGGTGCATGGGGCCCGCGGTCGGATGAGAGTGCTGGTGGTGGGGATTCCAGACATAGCGGATGACGACTATTTTGAAGTGCCGGAGGAGAAACTTTTGACTGTAGAATAGCTCAGAAGCAAGGACCGCGAAGTTGCACTTCGCGATCCCGCTTTGATTCACGCCTCGATAAAGTCGGAAACGAACTGGTTGACGGGTTTGTCGCGCAGTTGGTCGGGGGTGCCGACTTGCTGGATTTCGCCCTGGCCCAAGACGACGACGCGGTCGGCGAGTTCGAAGGCTTCGTCCTGATCGTGGGTGACAAACAAGGTGGTGAGCTTGATGTTGTCGTGGAACTCGCGCAGCCAGCGGCGCAGTTCTTTGCGGACCTTGGCATCGAGCGCTCCGAAGGGCTCGTCGAGAAGGAGGACCTGCGGATTGACGGCGAGGGCACGGGCCAGCGCGACGCGTTGACGTTGACCGCCGGAGAGCTGATTCGGATAACGTCCGCTGTATTCGGGCAGCTGGATGCGCTCCAGCAAATCGGTGACGATCTCCTTGCGTTTGATTTTGGGGAGTCGCTCAAAACGTTTTTTGACCTTGAGTCCGAACTCGATGTTTTGGGCGACAGTAAGGTGATTGAACAGGGCGTAGTGCTGGAACACAAAACCGGCTTTGCGGTCGTAGGCGGATTGATAAGTCACCTCGCTGCCGTGGAAGTTGATTTTGCCTTTGCCTTCATCGGGGAACTCGAGTCCGGCGATGATGCGCAGCAGGGTGGTTTTTCCAGATCCAGAGGGGCCAAGCAGGGCGACCAGTTCGCCGGTGTTCACATCCAGGGAGATGTCGCTGAGCACGGAGGTGCGGTCGAAGTGTTTGCTGATGTGTTCGATGTGGATGCTCATGGGTGGGTGTGAATTTCGTGGTTTTGGGCGGCTTCGCGCAGCGTCTGCTCGGCGCGCCAGGCGGCGATGCTTTTGATGACAAGGGTGAGGACGGCGACGAGGGCGAGGACTGAGGCGACAGCGAAGGCGGGGACGAACTGGTATTCGTTGTAGAGCACTTCGATGTGCAGCGGCATGGTATTGGTCTGGTTGCGGATGTGGCCGGAGACGACGGAGACGGCTCCGAACTCACCGAAGGATCGGGCGTTGCAGAGGATGACGCCATAAAACAGGCTCCAGCGGATTTTGGGGACGGTGATGCGCCAGAAGGTCTGCCAGCCGTTGGCACCGAGGGTGAGGGCGGCCTCTTCTTCGGCGCGACCGAGGGCTTCAAGCTGCGGGGTGACCACGCGGGCGACGAAGGGGAAGGTGACGAAGATGGTGCTGAGCACGATCCCGGGCAGGGCGAAGATGATCTTCACCGACTCCATCGGATGCCATCCCCAGCCTTCTCCTTCGATGAAGCGAGGCACCAGGATCGGCGAGCCAAAGAAGGTGGGATCGGCGAGCCAGGGTCCGAGCAAACCTTGGCGGCCAAACAGCAGCACATAGATGAGTCCTGCAACGACAGGTGAGACCCACAGGGGCAGTTCGATGAGGATGCTCAACAGTCGCTTGCCACGGAACTTGAACTGGGCGACGGCCCACGCGGCCGCGAGTCCGAAGATGGTGTTCAAGGGGACGGCAATGAGCGCGACGATGAGGGTCAGCTTGATGGAGTGGACGGTGGCACGATCATCGAACGAAGCGAAAAAGGCGGCTGATCCTTTGCGCAGCGCCTCTTCGAAAATCAGCACCAGGGGCAGCAGGAAGAAGGTGACGAGAAAGCTGAGGCAGAGTGTCAGGATGATGCCCTTCATCCACCACGGATCGGTGGTGGCGCGACGGGCGAGTGAATGTTTGGCGCGCACGCGGGCGCGACTGTCTTCGATGTTGAGGGAGGCGATTCCGGCCATGGGTCAGAAGGGAAAGGGGTCAGGCTTTGATTTTGCTGTTCCAGGCCTGAAACAGGTTGGAGAGGAGAAGGATGGTGAAGGAGATGACCAGGAGGATGACGCCCAGCGCGGCGGCACCCGTGTAGTTGTATTGCTCAAGCCGGGTGACGATCAGCAAGGGGGCGATTTCGGTCTTGAAGGGCAGGTTGCCGGAGATGAAAACGACGGAGCCGTATTCGCCAACCGCGCGACCGAAGGCGAGGGTCATTCCGGCCAGGGAGCTGGGCAAAAGGGTGGGGATGATGACCTTGGTGAAAGTTTGCCAGCGGCTGGCTCCGAGGCAGGCGGCGGCTTCTTCGACCTCAAGGGACAGGCCTTGGATGATAGGCTGCACGGTTCTCACCACAAAAGGAAAGCCGATGAAGATGAGCGCGACGGTGACGCCGATGGGGGTGTAGGCGACTTTGATTCCGAGGGGTTCAAGCAGGCTGCCAATCCAGCCATTTTGGCCGTAGAGCGAGCAGAGGGCGATGCCGGCAACGGCGGTGGGCAGGGCGAAGGGAAGGTCGACCATGGCATCGAGGATGCGTTTGCCGGGGAAGGTGTAACGTTCCATGGCCCACGCGGTGAGCACGCCGAAGAAGCCACTCACAAGCGCTGCGATGAAGGAGGCGGTGAAACTCAGCTTGAGTGAGGCGAGCACCTGTTTGTTGGTGAGGGTGCTGACGAAGACGTCAATGCCTCCACCGGATGCCTTCCACGCCAGCGCGGCAAACGGAATGATCACGATCAGGCTGAGATAGGTGATGGTGTAACCAACGGATAAGTTGAAGCCTGGGAGGATATGTCGGTTGCGGGACATGGATGGGTGAGGTGGAGAGGCGATCTGGAGATCGCCTCTCCTTGGTGTCAATTACAGGTTGGGGGCGTGGGCGAGGAGGAGCCGGTATTGGGCGAGGATTGCTTTGACAGCATCGACGTTGGCGGCTACCTGTTTTTCCATGCTGGCACGGTTTGGGGTTTCGAAGACAATCTCGATGGGGCGTGGATGCTGGTCGGGCGGGGCGCTCAGCACGCCTTGATAACCTTCGGTAACGATGCCGTCCTTGGCGAGGAAACCATCAATCAAGGGCTCGCGATTGATTGGCAGGTGTTTCTCGGCGGCGGCCAAGGCGGGTTTCAAAACCTGTGCGCTCAAGACGTCGCCACTGACAAAACCGTAGACGCCATCGCTATCTTCATCGGCGTGAAGCGAGATGATGATATGGTAACGTTCGCGTTTAAGCTCGTTTTCGAGATAGACCACTTCAGGCTCCTGCGATCCGGTCCAGAACTCGCGGTTGAGGTCGCGATCATTGATGGAGTGCCGGGTGCCGAGGTTACGGCCGGAAGGATTGCAAATCGGATAAACGTGGAGGGAGAAATCGTGGATTTCTTCGGGGTCATTCCAGGCCCAGCGGATGAGGTCGAAGGCGGCGTGGGTGCCGGCTTCCTCATCGCCATGGAGACGGGCAAAGATGCCAACCTTGATGATCTGTTGTTTTCTTCCTGGCGTGTAGACCAGCTTGGGAATGGTGATCGGGGGGGCGTGGCGGGCACGGGTGGCCTGCTTTCTGACGTAACGCTCTTCGTAAGTCGGCTCAAGAATTTTCATGGCTGTGTTCGGTCCAAGGAGAGGCGGTCTCCAGCCCGCCTGGTCAGTAAGTTGATGCTGTCTGGAAATAACCGTGAAGTTATTGCGGCGCGTAGATCTGGTCGAAGTAACCGCCATCACCGAAGTGGGTTTTGTGCGCCTCTGCCCAACCGCCGAATTTTTCGTCGATGGTGAACAATTCCACCTTCACAAACTGCTCGGCATATTTGGCGGCGGCTTTCTCGGAACGTGGGCGGTAGAAGTGTTTGCCGGCAAGGTCCTGGGCTTCTTCGGTGTAGAGGAAGTTCAGATAGGCTTCGGCGGCTTCACGGGTGCCTTTTTTATCAACGACTTTGTCAACAACGGCGATGGTGGGTTCAGCGAGGATGCTGAGGGACGGGACAACGGTGGTGAATTTGTCGGCACCGAACTCGCGCTGGACCAGGAAGGCTTCATTCTCCCAGGAGATGAAGACGTCACCGATGCCGCGCTGCACGAACGTGGTGGTGGAACCACGGGCTCCGCTGTCGAGCACAGCCACATTTTTGTAGATCGCTTTGACGAACTCTTTTGCGGTGGCGTCGCTGCCGCCTGGTTGGCGACGGGCGTATTCCCAGGCCGCAAGGTAATTCCACTGGGCACCACCGGACGTTTTGGGGTTTGGGGTGATCACGGACACGCCTTCTTTGGCGAGGTCATTCCAGTCTTTGATGCCCTTTGGATTGCCCGCGCGGACGATGAAAACGATCGTGCTGGTGTAGGGAGCCGAGTTTTGGGGAAGACGAGACTGCCAGTCCTCCTTGATCAATCCGGCTTTGGCGACGGCGTTGACATCATTGGCCAGCGCGAGGGTGACCACATCGGCCTCCAGGCCGTCAACGACTGAACGGGCTTGTTTGCCGGAACCACCGTGGGATTGGTCAATGCTGATGGTCTTGCCGGATTTTTCTTTCCAATGTTTGGCGAAGAGTTCGTTGTATTCCCCGTAGAATTCCCGGGTGGGATCGTAGGAGACATTGAGAAGGCTTTGTGAGAAGGTGGAGCCTGCGATGAGACCGCTGACGGCGAGGCCAAGGAGGGTTTTGATTTTGAAGGATGTTTTCATGATGTTGTAATGGTTTGGTTTGTAAGTCAGGTTAGGTGTCGATGTTTGGAGATGAGATAGAGTTTGGGGGGGTTCTCATCCGGTGGTTTTGGTCGCTTGGCTCCCGTCACCACCGGCTAAGTTCCTCGCCCCTGCGTGGCGGGATGCTACGGGGTTAGAACGAGAGGCGGACGCCGGTCAGGAAGGTCCAGCCGTCGAAGTCGCCACCATTGCCGCCGCCATCAAGGGTGGCGTATTCGGCTCCAGCGAGGAGCTTCAGATTTTGGCCGTAGATGAAGTATTGAAGGCCGCCGGAGACGGACTGGTATTGGTCGCCACGTCCGCTGCCGGTGAGGTCGGGGGCGCGTCGCTCATAACGGCTTTGGACCTGGATGCTGTTGTTGCCGTCGCCGGTGGAGAAGGAGTAGCGACCCACAAGTTGCAGCTTGTCTTTGACGATGTCGAAGGAGGGCTGGATGAAGAACCCGGAGGCATCTCCCCAACCTGGATCTCCGCCGGTGGCGTAGAAGAATTCGGTTACAATGTGGAAGCGCCCTTCCTTGACCCAGAAGGTCGCGGTGAAGAGGTCTTCGTAGCGGTCCAGGATGGTGGCCTCAGCGTCGTTGTCGCTGTGCAACCAATCGAACCGAAGGTCCGCCTTGCTGGTGCCGAGGGCATCCTTGAGGTCAAATCCAAAGCCTGCACCGTAGGCGATGCCGGCGTTGAATTGACCGAACTCAAGGTCAACATCGTTGGAAAAGACACCTGCCTGATAGGTGAAGATGCCATGTTTGCCTTGGGCGACGACACCGGTGAGACGATCCACGCGAAGCTGGTTGAAGATCTGCGAGCGCTCGAAGGTATCCTGCTGGCTGGTGGTGGACTGAAGGAAATCGTAGTAAGCGATCTGCGGCTTCTGTTTACCCACGGTGAGGTTGAAGGATTTTGATGGCTCCCACTTGATGTAGGCGTCGACCAAGCCGCTGTAGAACGGGTCCCAGGTGTCGTTGCTTTGTGCATCAAGGCGGATGGCAAACTGATTGAACAGTTTGGCATCGAACCCGAAACGGGAGCGACGGTTTTCCCAGTCATCGGAATCGCCCTGATCGGAATCAAGCCAATGGTATTGACCTTGATAACGACCACGGAGTTTCAATTCCTGGATGACAGGGTTATCCTTGTTTTTATAAAGTGTGGCGAGTCCCCAGATCTGGTCGAAGAGGGACTCTTCTGCCTCGGTGGTGACGGCGATTTCTTTGGATGACTTGCTGTAGGCTGGCGAGCCGGCCTGGGTGCTTGTCGGGAGGGTGATCGCAGCAACGGCGGCGAGCAGACTGGATTTGATGATGATGATGGATTGGCGTTTCATGGACGTAGTCGATGAAGCGCTGGCGCGTCCAGGGTGAGGATGACGTGCGCGGTGGTTGTTGTTTAGGTAGATGTGTGTTTGTTTTGAAGTGCCTCCGTTGGTGTCGGTAGGCAAAGTGTCTATCTGGCGGCTAGCTGCGGATCGTGACGCGATTGGGGGCGTTGTCAGGGCCGCTGCTGAGCCGGGTTTTTTCGGTGCTTTCCACCTGGGTCACGCGACCTTCGTGGACAATGATTTGCACGGAACCGAAGCGCATGGCTTCGACTTTGGCTTTGACGATGTTGAGCCAGGATTCTTGAATGTTGGACTGATTGGAAAGAGAGGACATGGGATGGTCAGGCGGATTTTTTGGTGTCGTTAAGGAATGCGAGGAACCCGTCGGCGGGATCGGCGTGGCGGGGTCGGGAGGCGTAGCCGGTGCTACATCGATCGGAAGTTGCGGAGGTGATGTTTGCCGGAATGACGGCGAGGCCATCACGTTCGAGTTTGCGGAGCGTGACTTCGACCACGTCGTGAAGGGTGTAGCGGTCGAGGATGTTGGCGATGGCGTTGCGGACGTCGATCATCAGCATGCGCAGGCCGCAATGATCTTCGTCGGGGCAGGTGCAGGCTTCGTATTCGGTTTCGCTGGCGCAGCCGATGGGAGCGAGTTTGCCGTCGATGAGGCGGACGATCTCACCCATACGAATTTCGTTTTGGGGTTTGGCGAGACGGGCACCGCCGACCTTGCCGCGTTTGCTTTCGATGTAGCCGGCACCGCGCAGGGTGAAGAGGATTTGCTCGAGGAACTTGAAGGGAAGTTTTTCGCTGGCAGCGAGTGAAGACACCGAAACGACATCCTTGCCGGTGCGGTGGGCCACGCCGAGTTGGATGAGGGTGCGGAGTGCGTATTCGCCTTTTTTGGTCAGCTTCACGCCGCTTTAGTAGCGGCTTAATGTATACTGCGCAAGTAAGAATTATAAAAAGTTTGGAATGGGGGTTTGAGATTTGTGGGGTTTCGGTTCACTCGTCCCGTTGGGACGATTTATGATAGCCCAGCAAAGGGTGCCTCTGCTGAATTTCACTTGTCCCGTCGGGGCGACTCATAATAGCCCGGCACAGGGTGCCTCTGCGGAAGCTCACTCGTCCCGTCGGGACGATTAATAATAGCCCGGCACAGGGGGCCTCTTCGGAAGTTCACTCGTCCCATCGGGACGATTCATAGTAGCCCGGCACAGGGTGCCGGGTTTCGCATGGGGAAGCATTTGCGTCCTGAGGGGACGCCTCATGCGCATGGCGGTTTAATCCCACACAAACCTCTCATCATACTCCACGTCGTATTTGCGGAGGAACTCTCGGTATTCCTCCTGGAACCCTTTGACCCGATGATGTTCTTCCTGTTGGTCGATGTAGGCGAGCAACTCAGGGAGTTGGGACATCCCTAATGAAAAGGCACCGTATCCGGTTTGCCAATGGAATCCAGCGTGGTTTACCCCTTCGCGCTTGATCCAAACGGACGAGGTGAATTTCACCTTCTTGACGAATCGGCAACGGACAGCTTGCGCGTTAACTGGACAGCGATATGAACATGATCCGCCATGCCGCCAACGCGGTAGACAACACAGCCCAAATCCCGGCCGACCTCGGCAAGATAGGCGAATGCGGGTGATCGGATCTTGCCATCAAGCCACGGTTCGCGGTTTTTGGTAGCGAAAACCAGATGGGGGAGGCGTCCGTTCAGGACGCGATCCATATCGCCAGGAAACCCGGCACCTTGTGCCGGGCTGGTATGAGTCGTCCCGTTGGGACGGAAATGTCTGCGCGACATTCGGAGCATCAGCTTGTGCCGGGCTGGTATGAGTCGTCCCGTTAGGACGGAAATACGGTGCCTTCTAAAAGAATATGGGACACCGACACCCAGACACAAAAAAGAGCGCGGGATTTCTCCCGCGCTCTGAATGTCGAACAAGACAAGTTCAACCAACCAAAGGAAAATTAGAAGGACAAGCGGAATGCTGCCAGGAAGGTGACGCCATCAAAGTCGCCGCCGTCGCCGCCGCCATCCATGTTGTGGTATTCAACGCCACCCATGAACTTGAGCTTGTGCCCGTAGAGGTAGTAGTTGAGGCCGGCATAGACCGCGTTGTATTGTTCGCCACGACCACCATCGGTGAGGTCAGGAGCAAGACGCTCATAACGGCTCTGAAGGCGGAGGCTGTCGGAGTCTCCGGTGGCAAACTGATAGCGCAACACCGCTTGAAGTTTTTCTTCAACGATGTAGTAGGCTGGCATGAGGATGACACCGAAGACATCACCTTGGCCGCCCTGACCGAAACCGGCGAGCACGTCGGAATAGAAGCCGAAGCGTCCGTTTTCGTAGGTGCTGTTGAGGGAGATGGCATTGTCGAACAAGCCAGCGCCGCCAGCGTTACCTTCGTCGGTGCTGTGCTGGAATTCGAGTTTAGTGAATGCCTTCTTGGCGCCAACGGCTTCGCTGTAGTCATAACCAAGGGAGACCTGGATCATTTCACCAGCGCTGAAGGTGTCGAGTTCGTCATCTTCCGCAGCAGCGTAAACGCCAATACCATAGAGGAAGTTGCCAGCTTTGCCATCAGCCCAGGCACCGACGAGTTCGCCAGCGAAAAGGGTGTTGGAAAGAAGGGAACGCTCAACGGTGAGGATGTTGTTCGACGAGATGCCTTGCTCAAGACCGAAGTAGTTGGCTTTGCGTTTGCCGACGCCGAGGTTAAAGTTCTTGTTTGGGCTCCAGATCAAACGCAGGTCATAGATGCTGTCGTAGAAAGGATCAATGTCAGGACTGACGTTGATCATACCGTCCAAGGTGAATTGATTGAACAACTTGGACTTCAAACCGAGACGCCAGCGGCGCACTTCGACCTCATCACCCCAGGTGACTTCTTCTGGACGGTCAGAGGTGCCATAGTTGCCTTCATCGGAATCGCCATAGGCATATTGAAGATGGATACGGCCTTGAAGGGCAAGCTCTTGGATGATTGGGTTCTCTTTATTTTTGTAAAGAGTGGTCAATCCCCAGATCTTGTCATAGATGGATTCTTCTTTTTCGGTGGTCACCGCGGCTTCCGTATTCTTGCCAACGCTGGTGGCGATTTCGCCGCCGAAGGCTTGGGTGGACAGCCCCGCGATGAGCAGGAGGAGTGCTGTAGTTGGTTTCATGTGTCGTTGTTGATTTGAGTGTTGTTGTCTGAGGCAGGTGCCTTTTGACGAGTCGCATCGTAGGGCGGCAAAAGAAGGCGTCGAGGCGGGGAGGGTGACCTTTTTGTCACTTTTGAACGTTCTGAAAAGAGGTGTCCAAAACCTCGAAAACGGGACTCTACCTACTGCCGCCATCCCCCTGTTCCTTCGCACAACTGAGGATCCTCACGGTTTTCCTTGTGCTCGCATCGGCGGTTTCAGATACTTCCATTCCATGCACCACACTCTTCCATTGATATGCGCGCTTTGATTTCCACCCTTGCCATTGCCCTCACACTTGTCTCCGCAGGATCGATGCACGCGGAAACTCAAAAGCCTTACGATCTCGTCGTTTATGGCGGCAGCTCCGCCGGCATTGCGGCTGCGGTGCAGATCAAACGCATGGGTGGCACGGTGGTGATCATCGAGCCCAGTCAGCGCATTGGAGGGTTGACCACCGGTGGCCTCGGGCAGACCGACATCGGCAACAAGCATGTCATCGGCGGCATCGCGCGCGAGTTCTACCAGCAGGTTCGCCAATGGTATAACCTGCCCGAAGCCTGGAAATGGGAACCCCAACCGAAAGACGGAAAATTTGTCGGCACCGGCCAGAGCAAAACCGACGCCAATGAAGACACACTCTGGACCTTCGAACCCAGCGTCGCCCTCACCATCTATCAACGCTGGATCAAGGAAAACGACATTCCCGTGGTCTTCGGTGAACGACTGGACCGCAGCGGCGAAGGCAAGTCAGCCGATCGCGGCGACGGCTTCCACATCGCCAAGCCCGGTTCAGTCGCGAAAGGGGTCATCAAGGACGGCAACCGCATCACCGCAATTGTCATGGAATCCGGCAAACGATTTGAAGGCCGCCACTTCATGGACGCCACTTATGAAGGCGACCTGATGGCCGCCGCCGGGGTGGCCTTCACCAAAGGTCGCGAAGGCCGCTCCGTTTACGGTGAAGGTCTCAATGGAGTGCAACTCAGCCAGGCCCGACATCATCAACTGGTTGACGGCGTCGACCCTTATGTGATCAAAGGCGATCCAAGCAGCGGGCTGTTGCCCGGCATCGACACCAACGGGCCGTTGGTCGAAGGCGCGAGCGATCATCGCATCCAGGCCTACTGCTTCCGCATGTGCCTCACCGATGTTGATGAAAACCGCATCCCCTTTCACAAGCCTGAAGGTTATGACGAACAGCGCTATGAACTGCTTTTCCGCAATTACGAAGCCGGAGCCAAAGGTTTTCCGTGGATCAATTCGATGATGCCCAATCGCAAAACCGACACCAACAACCGCGACGGATTTTCCACTGACTTTATTGGTCAAAACTACGATTGGCCGGAAGCCAGTTATGACGCTCGTTTAGAAATTCGCGCCAAACATCTCACCTATCAACAGGGCCTCATGTGGACCCTTGCCCATCATCCTCGCACCCCTGAATACCTTCGCGAAGTCTATTCCAAATGGGGCATGACCAAGGATGAATTCACCGAAGGCGACGGCTGGCAGGCGCAGATCTATGTGCGGGAAGGACGCCGCATGATCTCCGATCTCGTCATGACGCAGCACCATTGTGAGCGTATCGAAGCCATCGAACACTCCGTGGGCATGGGCGCTTACACGATGGACTCCCATCATGTTCAACGCCACATCAACGCCGCCGGTCATGTCAAAAACGAAGGCGATGTGCAGGTCGGTGGATTCCCGCCGTATCCCATCGACTACCGCAGCATCGTGCCGCGCGAATCCGAGTGCAGCAACCTCACCGTGCCCATCGCCCTCAGTGCCTCGCACATCGCCTTTGGCAGCATCCGCATGGAACCGGTTTTCATGATCCTTGGTCAAAGCGGTGCCACCGCCGCCATGCATGCCATCGAACAGAAGACCAGTTTGCAAAAGGTCGACCCCGAAAAACTGAAAGCCAGGCTGCTTGAAGACAAACAGATCCTCGACTACGAAGCTCCCAACCATTACATCAAGCTCAACACTCTCAGCGGGGTGATCGTCGACGACACTGAGGCCAGGCTGGAAGGCCCATGGAACAAGGGCTCGTTGCCCTACGGCGTTCACAAGGGTTACCATCACGCCGATCCCGGAGCGGGCATTTGCAAGGCGTTCTTCACCCTCCACGTCCCTGCGGACGGCGTCTATTCGGTGCAGCTCGCGTCATTGCCCAATGCCAATCGTTCGACCAAAACTCGTGTGCGCGTTCGCAGCTCCGCTGGAGCTGAGGAGATGCGCATCGATCAACGATCCAAGCCACCCGTCGATGGGCTTTGGATTCCATTGCAGGAGATCACACTGAAGGCTGATGAAGAAGTCACGGTATTCATCAGCAACGAAGACAGCGACGGACATGTGATTCTTGATGCGGCGCGGTTGCTGCCCAAGAAGCAAGGTCACGGCCGCGGATGGAACTTGTGATGCACCGCCTTCAAGCGGGTCTGATCGACGTGCGTGTAAATTTGCGTCGTTGAGATATCCGCATGTCCGAGCATCTCCTGGATCACCCGCAAGTCCGCCCCGCCCTGCAACAAATGGGTGGCAAAACTGTGTCTCAACAAATGCGGATAAATCTTGTCGGCGTCCAGCCCGGCGAGTTTTGACCGTTCCTTGACGATCTGCCAGATTCTCGCCGTGGTGAGCTTGCCGCCATTGCGATTAAGGAAAATCCAGCTCTGCGTTTTTGCATTTACCAACGCAGGTCGCGACCCATCAAGATACCGCTGCAAAGCATCCCGCGCCGCGCCGCCAACCGGGATCAAGCGTGTCTTGTTACCCTTCCCCGTCACCCTGATCCAGCCTTCTTCCAGACTCAACGATTCAAGCCGGGTCGAAGTAACTTCACCGACCCGCAGCCCGCTCGCATACATCAGCTCCAGCATGGCACGGTCGCGAATATCCAGCGTGGCATCGCCGCTCACGCTCTCCACCAGTTGCTTCATCTGCGGCTCGTTGAGCGTGTCGGGCAGCCACTGCTCGAGCTTTGGGGGAAGGATCGCATCGGCAGGATCACCCACTCGCTTTCCACGCACATTCAACCAGCGGAAGAAAATCTTCAACGCCACCAGCTCCAACCTGACCGATGATGCGGCCAGCCCGTCGGTCCCTTTGCGGTGCATCAGGTAATCGGACAGATCCACCGTCTCCACCGCTGCCACCGATGTTTTTCCACGCTCGTTCCGGCTCCATAGCGCGAAACGTTCCAACACCCGACGAACCAGAATTTGATAATTGTCCGACAACCCCCGCTCGGTCGCGAGGTGCAGCAGAAAGGCATCAACATCATCCAGCACCTTTTACCGATGCGTTACAACCGCACCGCTTTCAACCTGGATTCACCCTTCCTTCTTTTCCCGCGCCAGCCACCAGCAATAACTGCCACTCGGCACCGGCAAAACCCCCTCCGCGCCGCGCAACTGCATCTCGCCCATTTCAAATTCATCCGCGCCGCGATTGAACTCCTGCTTCATCAAATGATGCAGGCTGATCGGCGTGAGTTCGGGCGTGTGGCAGGACATCAATACGCCCAGCGGCTGATCCGACATCAAACGCCCGATGGTATTGAGCAACACCGGCAGATCGTTCTCGATCTTGAACACCTCTCCCTTCGCCCCGCGACCGTAACTTGGCGGATCGAGGATCACCAAATCATAAGCCCGTTCACGACGGATCTCCCGCTCCAAAAACTTGTTCACGTCATCCACGATCCAGCGCACCGGGCGGTCATCCAGACCATTCAGCGCCGCATTTTTGCGAGCCCATTCGACCATGCCCTTCGACGCATCCACATGGCAGACCTCCGCCCCCGCCAATGCCGGTGCCAGCGTGCTGCCACCGGAATACGCAAACAGATTGATCACCCGCGCCGCGCGTCCATGTTTTTTTCGATAAGCTTCGCACAACGTGCGGATGCGTTTCCACTGATCGCGTTGCTCCGCAAAGATACCGAGGTGACCAAAGTCGGTGGAACTCAATTGAAACTTGATGCCATCGACCTCAATCACCCAGGTGGCGGGGAGTTTTTCGCGTCCCTTCCATTGATTGCCACCTTCGCGATGAAACATCGCCGTCGCCTCACGCCAGCGGGATTCGGGAAGCTGCTTGCGCCACACGGCCTGCGCACAGGGTCTGGCCAGCACACAGGTTCCAAAGCGCTCCAGCTTCTGGAACCCACCGCTGTCGAGCAATTCGTAATCGTTATTGGAAGTCACGTGGATTCCTCTCTAAAAACAGCGCTCCAGCTGACGTGCAAGGGATTATTTGTTTGCGCCCTCAAGACTCGTCAGAAAACCCGTCCACAGCGCATCGAGATCCATGCCGGTCTTTTTTTTGAACAACGCATCCGAATAGGTGCCGCGCCGCAACGCCAGATTGGCCTCTTGAACAATCAACGGTGCATGAGTTGTCTCAATCCAGGCCAAAAACGCTCCCGTTACCCGGTAACCTTTGCGATAATGATCGGTGCCGCGATTGATCTTTGGTTGTCCGCCAGGTTCGGCTTTCCAAAAGCGGATGTAATCGGCAATCCCCTCCACCAGCCACCAGTGTTCCTTTTGCGGTGGATAACCCTGAATCACATGCACCATTTCGTGCAGCACCATGCCGATATCCTGTGGCTGTTTTTTGATCCAATCGCGCGAGATGTGGATCGTATGGCCACTGGCATGAGCGACGCCTTTCATCTCAAGGAATATCAGCAAAATTTCCGGCGGCGGTCTCCAGCCCGGTGTGTCCAGATAGGTCGCGATGATGGGAAACCAAAGCTCCACCATGGCCTTCGCTTGTTGACCCCAGGCTTCGCATTCAGGTGCTTGGGAACAATCGACATGAACCACCAATTCCTTGCTGGAAAGCGGCTCCAGCAAGGCTGGAACCACGATCACTGGCTTGGCTTTAGCCGCTGCAAAGCTGCCAACCAAGACCAACAAGATCAGCACCACAGGGCATCGTTGTTTCATCCGTATAGAATGACAGAAAACGGCAAATTACTTCAAGGAAAGAAACTTGATGCAGACCGGAGCTCCAACCTCATGACGCTCGCCGGTCGGAGTCAGTTTGCCAGTGGTCTGATCAATCGCAAACACCACAATGTCATTCGATTGCTGACCGGCCGCGATAAGCCACTTGCCCGACGGGTCAACGTTGAAGTTGCGCGGGATCGCCACCACACTCGGAGCGGCTTCGACAAAGGTCAGCTTGCCCGTCACCTCATCCACCGTGAACGTGGCCAGACTGTTGTGGCCGCGATTGGAGACATACACAAACTTGCCACTTGGATGCGCCACCGTTTCCGCAGTTGAGAATCCTTCGATAGCCGTTCCTTCCGGCAGGGTGGAGATCGTCTCCAGAGCCTTCAATGCACCTGCATCGGCATCGTAGGAAAAGGAGGTCACAGCCATGGTCAATTCATTGCAGGCGTAGCCAAATTTTCCGTTTGGATGAAAGGCAAAATGACGTGGGCCGCCACCAGGAGGCACGTTGGCCGATCCGGCTTCATTGGCCGTCAACGCACCTGTTGCAGGATCGAGTTGATAGACAAACACCCGGTCACAGCCGAGATCGCAGGACAAGGCATAACGGTTATCTGGCGAAGGATAAAACGAATGCGCGTGTGGTCCCTTTTGACGACCTTTGGCGTTCACATTCGAGGGAGGACCTTGTTGAATGGCGGTGATGGCATCGCCAATCGACCCGTCTTCCTTGATAGCCAGCGAGGCCACATGGCCGCTGCCGTAATTGGCCACAAAAAGCACCTTGCCTGTCGCGTCCACACTCACATGACACGGACCCGAACCCTGTGACGATTGCTGATTGAGCAGCGTCAGCTTCCCTGAACTTGGGTCGATGGAATAGCTCGACAATCCTCCCTGTTTGCCATCCCCTTCGGCCACTGCATAAAGAAACTTTTTGGAAGGGTGCAACGCGAGGAAACTCGGTTTGTTGGCCTCCGCCGCCACGCCCATCGGCGTCAGTTTGCCGGAGGTGGAATCCAGTCCGTAAACATAAATGCCCTTGCTGGGGCTCTTTCCGCCCGTGTAGGTGCCTACATAGACCAGTTGATCATGTGCTTCGGAAGTCTGAGTCCATGAGACGGACAACGTGGCTACCAGCGCGACAACAGTGAAGAAGATTCGGCGTTTCATCACTTCACCAACAACCGCAACAAGTGGTCTGGCAAGCACGAAATTGGCATTCTCGGAGGACGGCCTCTTTTGGAATGCGGTGCTTTGCGCCGCTTTGGATGTGGTCGAGCGCAGTGGGAGGAAAGCACCGCCATCAGCCAGTCAACGCGCCCTGCCGAACCAAAGCGCTGCGGAGCAGCGCACTCCAAATACTGACTAGGGCAGATACGGAGCACAGCGCATTTTCAACAAGTCGATCAGCGCGGGATCCATGTATTCGTAATTGTCGGGAATGTTCAATACGACGATGCGCTTGCCGCCCAAGGCATGTTGGAACTTTCGATTGAGACGTTCGCGATGGGTTTTTTCCATCACCACGATCAGATCTGCCCACTCAATTTGTTCATGGGAAAGAGGGACTTCGGCGTCGTTGTTGAGTCCTGCCGAATCGACTTCGATGCCCTGATGACCTCTGAAAATCGTCTCGGCGGTCGGGCTGCGCAGTTTGTTTTGGGAACAAAGGAAAAGGATGCGCTTGTTCATCCCATCGCTACCCAGCTTTTCATTCACGCAATCGCCCATTCCAAAACTAGATGCTGTCGGCGGTAGCGGTATTGCTGCTGGTGCTTTCAGGAGCCGGAACGGGTTCGGCGGGAGCAATCTCTGCTGCTGGGGGATCCGGAGCCGGGGGCTCTTCCTGCACAGGGGGAGGTGGCATGGCCTTGGCCGGGGCCGGCACCTTGGGGGTGAAGGCCGGGTATTTGGATTTCACCAGGCTGCGCATCGCAGTGGCCTGTTTCACATCGTCCGTTTTTTCGAACATCTCGGCAGCTTTCCAGGCGGCTTCCGGGGTGATTTCAGGATCGACAAAAAACTGGCTCACCACCACGTATTGGGCGAGCGCTTTGGCCCATTGTTGTTTGGCGGCATCCATGGAGCCCTTGCCTGCAAAGGTGTCGCCGCGGGCGCTGAAAACGTCGCCATCAAGAATCTGCAACTGCCCTTTCAGCTTGCCGGTTTTGATCAGGGTGAGGGCGTCATTGATGCTTTTCTGGGCTTCGTCAAAAAGCGCGGCACCGAGCTGGCCCTTGGCTTTGCCGTAAAGTCCGAGCACGTGTCCCTGGCCAGTGGGAGTCTTGCTGAGGTAGTGGTCGAAGGCGATAATGGCTCCGGTATAATGGCCGGTTTCAATGCGCGCCATGCCGAGGTAATTCCACACGGGGGCTTCGGTGGCCTCGGGCTGGTCGGGCGTGCTGGCGAGGCTAAGATAGCGGTTGCTGGCCTCGTAGTTGCCGCGATTAAAATAGTTCACGCCCAGGAAGGTGAGGCCTTGGGGATTGATGCGGGCACCTTTGCGGGCGTCGAGATAGGTGTCGACTTCTTTGGCCATGCCATCGACGTCCTCACGAAGCCACTGGCAGTTGATGAGAAGCTGGCTGGATTTGTCGAGATACCCCTCGCGATTCAGCTCGATGGATTTGCGCAATGGATCGAGGGCCTTGCCAAATGATTCCTTGTCATTGAGGCTGAAATAACCTTTGCCGATGTTGAAGGAGGCTTCGGCGGCGGCGGCGGTTTTGGGGAATTTCTGCAACAGCAATTCGTAATCGGCAATCATTCCGGCGACGTCGCGGGTTTCGCTTTTGATGAAGCCGCTTTGATAGAGCGCCATTTCCAGGGCGGGGTGGCCTCCATGATTTTTGATGATAAGGGTGAAGTCGGTCAGGGCCTTGTCAAAAGCGCGGACATTCTTCTGCGCAATGCCGCGCTGGGCGAGGGCGGCCGGGACGTTGGCGTCCTGGGGGTATTTTTCCAGGAAGTTGGTGAGGGTGGTGATGGCTTCGTTATTTTTGCCAGCTTCGACTTCGGTGAAACCCTTTTTGTAGAGGATACTGGGAAGCACTTTTTCGGGCACCTGGGTAATATTGATACCGGTGAAAGCTTCGGAGGCTTTGAGGTAGTCGCCTTTGCCAAACCACCAGTCAGCGCGGATGATGCGCGACATGGTGAGGTATTCGTGGTCGGGATGGCTGGTTCTGTAAAGCTCTTCAAAGGCGAGTGCAAACTCGGGGATGTTCTCGTTGCCGAGCTGGTAGAAGGAGAGCAGTTTTTGATAACCGGCATCAATCGCTTCTGGCGAATCGGGGTGGTTTTTCTCGAGGAGCAGATAGGTCTCGATGGCCTGCCGGTAACTCTGAAGCTGCTTTTGGGCGTTGCCAACCAGCAGGAGCATCTTGGCATGGATGTCGCCGGGAGGTAAGGTGGTGGCGTTGGAAGTGTAGGTGCTGATGACGGTCTGGTAGTCCTTCTTTAAATAGGCAGACTGGATGATGCCGAAGAGCGCCATGCCGCGTTGTTCACGCGGAACGGTGGTGTTGCTGAGCACACGTTTAAAGTTTTTGACCGCTTCATCGGTTTTGCCGAGTTCGTTGAGAATCAATCCCGAGCGGAGCAGGGCATCGCCGAGGATTTCTTCGTCTTTGGTGATGTCGATGAGGTCGTTGAACGCGGTGAGGGCCTCTTGATTTCGGCCTTGATCGAGATAAGCCGTGGCCATTTTACCGAGGGCGGTCTCGCGGTATTTGTTGGGGGGTTTGACCGCCGCAACCTGCTCATAAGCAGCGGTGGCGCGTTTGGCGTCTCCCCCCTGTTCGTAGGCGATGGCGCTGTTGTAAAGGGCGGGAAGTTTGATGGCAGGGTTGGTGGTGAGGCGGGCGCAGGTGGAGAACTGGGCGGCGGCTTCGAGGAAGTTTTTGTCGGCATAGGCATAGGCGCCGAGGCGGTAGGCGGCGGAGCCGGCACTTTCCGATTTCGAGTGGGAGGTAAGGACCTGGTTGTAGGCGCGCTTGGCTTGGGCGCGGTCGCCGGTTTCGTGATGGCATTCGCCAAGTCGGAACCAGGCTTCTGCAGCATGCCGACCCTGGGGATAGAGACGCACATAATCGCTAAGCGGTTTGATCGCAATGTTGTGGTCGCCCTGGGTAAAGCAAAGGGTGGCGTATTCGTAGAGGTCTTCGTCAGGTCCGCTGGGCCGGTTCGATACGGGAGGCGCCGCAGGACGCGGGTCTTCCACCGCTTGGGCACGCGAGGGTGCGGGCGCAGGCATGGAACCGTCGGTAACGGGCAGGGCGCGGGGTGGTGCTTCGTCGACCGGAACGGCGCGAGGGACATTATTCTGGGCGACTGCCAGGGCTCCTGCCAGAAACATCGGGCAGAGAAGGAGTCGGAGAAACAGCGTGCGGGGCTGGCGCTTGATCAAGAGGGGATTCATGATTTCAGGTCAGGAAGAGGGCGGCGCGGCATCCGGTTCGGGCGGGCGCGTCGCGAAGGATACGTTCCAGATGCCCGCTTTATGGCAGGCATTGAGGATGTCGATGGTGTGGTTGTTGGTGCTTTTTTCGTCGAGACGAAGGATCACTGCCTGGTCTTTGTGGACGCTGGCGATGATTTGGAATTTGTTGAGCAATTGCTCGAGTGTGATGGTCTCGCCTTCGACGACGATGGACCCGTCTTCGCGGACATTGACGACAATTTCGCCCAGTTGGCGGTTTTCGTTGTCTTTGCCTTCATCAGCGGCGGGGACCATGATGGTGAGCTCGGTTTCACGGCGTCCCATGTCGAGGGTGATGATGAAGAACAGCAGCAACAGCAGCAGCACGTCGATCATCGGTGCAAGCTGGAGCGGGATGGGCTCGATGTGCCGGACGTTGCGGAATCTCATGGGGAAAACGAAGGCGAAACCAGGAAACGAAACAGTGGGGGTGAAACTAGACGGAGCGTGCCAGGGTTTAATTCAATCGGTTCATTACATCGCCTGTTCGTGCGGGATCTGGGCGGGTCCGCGGGTGGCGGCGGCGCGGGCGGCGCGTTTGTATTGGGTGGAAAGCAGCGCCATGAGGTGGGTGGAGGCAGCTTCGAGCTCGGAAATCAGACGCTGGGCCTTGCCACGATACATGGAATAAACGACGAGCGCGGGGATGCCGATGATGAGTCCGACGGCGGTGCAGTAAAGCGCTTCATAAACCCCGGCGGCAACGCCTGCGGCCTGGCTGCCGGCGAACTGGGTCTGGGAGATCTGGTTGAAGGAGGTGATGAGGCCGAACACGGTGCCGAGCAGGCCCATCATGGGAGCGATGGCACCGATGTCGCCCAGGTAGGAGACGCGTTGCAGGATGAGACTTGACTGGCGGCTGCCTTCGGCTTCGGTGACTTCGCGCACCTCGTCGAAGCTGGCGGTGGGGGTTTTGGTGGCGAAATCGAGCGCCTTGGCGGTGACTTTTGCGACGCATTCATTGCGGCGGTTGCAGACGGAGAGCAGTCCGAGGTAGTCCTGTTTGCGGATGAGGGCATCGGCGGAATTCATGAATCCGTCGCTGACCACGGTGTTTTGCCGCACGGTGAAGGCGATGAACAGCATCAGCATGGCGGCAATGAGCGAAAGGGCGAGCAGCGGGTAGAAGAGATAACCCATCTTGTGTTTGATGCCCGCGATGCCGGTGAGTTCCTCCGTGGCAGCTGGATTGGTAGCGGCGGCTGCGACCGCAGGGGCGGCGCTCATGCTCGGCGTTGCGCCAGCGGCTGGTGCCGGGGTGGGAACGGGCACTTCCGCTTGTGCGTGCAGATGGGGCTGCGGCAGACCAAGAACGAGTAGAACACCCAAAATAAGGAGGGAAAGGGAACGCATCGGTAGGGAAAGTAGGGGCGACGCGACTTTTTGCAAACCTTTACCATCACTTCCCACGCCTTCGCACACGGGCAGCGCCGTGATCGAGAGAGACGCAACGATTTGCATCATGAATTTGCCCTGGCTGCGATCTGTGCTTTAATGCTGGCCCTTACCTTACCATCATGGCACTCACCAAGATCACCCAAGTCGGCGGCACCGGCGTTTACGTTCCCGGAACTGATATCGACACCGACCGCATCATCCCTGCCCGTTTCATGAAATGTGTGACCTTTGACGGTCTGGGCGAATACGCTTTTTACGACGTCCGCAAGAATCCCGACGGCACCGACAAACCTCATCCATTGAACGACGACCGCTTCAAAGGCGCGAACATTCTCCTCTCCGGTGCCAACTTCGGCTGCGGCAGCTCCCGTGAGCATGCTCCCCAAGCCTTGTATCGCTTCGGTATTCGTGCAGTGATCGCGGAGAGTTTTGCCGAGATCTTCTTCGGCAACTGCACCACCCTCGGCATCCCCTGCGCCGTGGCCACCGCCCAGGACATCCAGGTGCTCGCAGCGGAAATTGAGCGCAATCCCAAGCTCGAGATCACCGTGGATATCAACGCAGGCCGCGTGTATTTCGAAGATCAGGATTTCACCGTGGTGCTTCCGGACACGGCGCGGGATGCGCTGAGCAGCGGTCAGTGGGATCCGATTGCAGAACTTTTGGAGAACCGGGCGGCGGTGACGCGCACGCTGAAATCGCTGGAGCTGGCGTAATTTTCCTGCGTGGATCTTCCCAATCAAGACACCATTTTTGTCATCGGACACCGCAATCCTGACACGGATGCGATTTGTGCGGCGATTGGCTACGCCGCCTTTTTGAAGGCTTCGCATCCCGAGGTCGATGCCCGATCAGCGCGTTGCGGGGAGTTGAACGCACGCACCTCCTGGGTGTTGGCGCAGGCGAATGTGGAGTCGCCACGTTTGGTCATGGATGTAAGGCCGACTGCCGGAACGGTTTGCCGACGCGAACCCATCACTGTGCGGCGCGAGGAGACTTTTTTGTCGGTCTACCGCAAGATGGTGGAGCACGGATTTCGCAGTCTTCCCGTGGTGGATGAGGACGGGCACATCATCGGCATGCCGTCGCTTCAGGAACTGGTGCAGCTGTTCCTGCCGGCCACTTCGACTGATCATGACGCCAATCGACACGTGCGCAGCAGCGAGGCGAACATGCTGGCGGAGTTGAACGGCAGTTTCCCCAATGGTCGACCACCCACCACCCACGCGGAGGATTACATTTTAACCGTCGCCGGATCGAGTCTGGCAACGGCGGAAGCGCGCATGAGGCGTTTTCCGAAATCCTCCGTGATCATGCTGGTGGGCGATCGTCCCGATGTGCAGCGCATGGCCCTGTGCTCAGGAGCGCGTTGTTTGATTGTCACCGGTGGCTTTGAGGTGGACGACGAGACCACCGCCCTCGCCCGCGAGAAAGGCGTTCCCATCATCCTCACGCCGTATGACACGGCGAGTGCGGCGCAGATCGTGCGTTTTTCGCGACCCATTTCCGATGCGCTGATCGCCGATTGCATCCGATTCAAGGCCAAGACGCCGTTGAAAGAGGTGATGGCCGCCGTGCATGATTCCAACCAGCCATTGTTCGCCGTGGTGGATGATGACGGGCAGAAATTGATTGGAGTCATTTCCAAATCCGACCTCGTGGACGTGCCGCGCACCAAGCTCGCCTTGGTGGATCACAACGAGTTTTCCCAAGCCGTCACCGGCGCTGATGAAGCCGAGATTCTTGAAGTGCTGGATCACCATCGCCTGAGTGGTGACCTGCGCACCCGGGAGCCGGTGCGCTTCATCAACGAGCCGGTGGGCAGCACCAGCACCTTGGTGGCGATGATGTATCGCCTGCGCGGACTGGTCCCCGACAAAAGCACCGCGATATGTCTCAGCGCCGGTTTGATCGCGGATACGCTGAAGCTGACATCCCCCACCACGACGAACACCGACCGGGAAATTTTGCCCTGGCTCGCCGAACTGGGGGGTATCATCGTGGATGACTTTGCCGCCGGGTTTTTCTCTGCGGGCTCCATGTTGAAAGACAACGCGCCTGAAGTGGCGATTGAATCCGACCGCAAAACCTTCGAGGAAAGTGGCTGGCGTTTTAGTTTGTCGCAGATCGAGGAACTGGGACTGGATGAATTCTGGAAGAACGAAACCGAGCTGCTTGAGGCGCTGAAAAAACTGGTCGCAGCCCAGGGTCTGCATTTCGCCGGTCTTTTGGTGACTGACATCGCCCGGCACAACAGCGTCCTTCTCGTTGTGGGTGATGAACGCGTCGAAGCCGCCGTGGAATACCCCCGCATCAAGCGTCATCTGTTTGAGCTCAACGGCGTGGTCAGCCGCAAAAAGCAGCTTTTGCCCTACGTATGCCGCCTCGTGGGTCGTTTGACCGCGTAGCGAGTTGCAGCAACCCGCAAAAATGATTTGCGAACTTCCTGGTTGAAGTGTAAATGCCATCCCGCTCAATTTAATTTGGCGGAACGCGCGATTAGCTCAGTGGTAGAGCATTACCTTGACATGGTAGGGGTCGCAGGTTCGAACCCTGCATCGCGCACCAGTTTATTTTTGAATAGCTGGCAACTGGGCGGGTTCAATCAGCAAGCCACTTTTGAACGATGGATAGCGTCTCTGGCTGATTAAGAATTTCCACATGCTGATGGGGGAGATGCATGGATGATCTCGAGCTTTGTTTGATGCGGGGATCGGTTTCGCTTTCGACGGTAACCACGCCGTCGTTCTCACCTCGTAAGTAGAAGGGACCGTCTTTGATGGAACCGTAGATCAAATCATGCGTGGTGCCTTTGGGTAATGGGGTGGAATAGAGTTTGAGCAGGAAGTCGCTGCCCGGTTGGACATCAAGCCAGGATGGGACGGGCTTTTTTAAATTGCGGACGCCGGACTCGGCGGCCTTGTGTCCTCCCCATGGGGTGGAAATGGTGACGAATTTTGGAATGAAATTTTTTCCTTCTGCCGCGACTGCTTCATTGATGGCGGCGCGTGAAGCAAGGCCGCCCATGCTGTGCGCGACGACAAAACATTTGGCGAATCCGTGGCGCTGTTTAAGAAGACGCAATCCGGTCGACAACAGGCCGGACACGCGGTCGAGTCGCATCCCACTTGGATAATGATAGAACCAGAGCTGATATTTGGACCGGTCGAAGTGCTCAATGAAATAACGAAAATCTTGTGGGCTGCCGCCCATGCCATAGACGAGCAGGACGGGAATGCGCTTGGGATCATAGGGTTCGGTGAAGTAGATGCCGATGGTGTTGCCACTTAGAAAATCCAGCGGACGCCACATGCTGCCGCTGCCAGATTCACGGGCGAAACGTTTTTCATCGAGCGAAACGACTTCGCCGATTGAAACATTAGTCCTGCTTCCGAGGGCTGCATTTTCCTTAGGCATTTGAATCACCGTGCCTGCTGCCAGACCATGATCGCGCGTCAGGATAAGCTTCCATATTTTGGGTTTGATGGTTGGATCACTAAGTGAAAGGGGCCTTACTGACATCTCGATTCCGAGGGGTTCGCCGGCATCGTAGGCGCGGTTGCCATTTTCATCGGTAAATGCGCCAACGCGGTAAGTCTCGGTCAGGTTCAGGTTGAATGAGGCAATGCCGCTGGGGGCCACCTGCTGAAATCCGGCGGAGTCTTTGCGCATGCCATTCTCCATTCGCCAGACAAGAGCATAGGTTGCCGCTTCGCCTGGTGGCAAGGGAGTTACTTGGACGGTGATCCCGCCTCTCTTTTCCAATGTCTCGACCTGTTTACGAAGACCAACTAGACCACAGGAACTGAGCAGACTTACGACGAGCGGAAGAGTGCAGGCGGAATATAGAGAATTGAGATTCATGAAAGGCCGAAAGGGGCTAGCGGTTGGGAAGGGTATCTTTATGCAGCAAGAGGATGCGTTGAATCTCTGCGATGGCTTCAGGATTCGTCTGCGCGCCGTGATCGGATCGAACAACGAACTCTGAATCCACGCCTTCGATATGGGCGCTGTTGTAGGGAACGACTCCGTCGGAACACTTCAAATCGGTGAGCGGCCGCCCGTCCTTGTTGCCGATGATCGAGTGCATGTGCAGACCGGGTTTGATGGGCATGCGATTGGATTCCACGACAAATCGCGACTTGGAGGAAAGGTTGTCGATGCTGCTGGGAAGTCCCTTCTCAAGCAATTGTTTGATCAGGCCACTGCGTGGCACATCGCCCTGAAGGAGATCAAAGGTGTTGCCAAGCACGCGACCGGGCAATCGTATCAAACGTCGGCCAATAGCTCCGGCGAATCCATCGGCCATGCTGCTTCCGCGATGGGGAGTGCAGACGAAGATCACACGGTCAACATGGGGATTGGGGCTGAATTCGAGGTATTGTCGGAAGTCGTCCAATTCCTCTTGGGTGAGTCCTAACTGGTCGCGTGGTGCTCCAAAAACCTTTACCCATAATTGATCGCCGCTGCTCACCAATTGCATTTTGCTGACCAAACCGCCCATGCTGTGGCCGATGAGCACCATGTGGTTCGCGGCCCGATGATTTCCAATGCGGGTAAATTCCTCATGCAACAGGGTGAGTTGAGCACGGAACTTGGCGGCACTGTAGATGACCGGCACGCCGCTTGGGTAACGAAAGAAAAAGACTTGATAATTTTTGGCGATTTCGGGGTCGGCTCCCAGAACATTAAACGCATGAAGCCAGGTGACGGGTCGCGACATGAGACCATGCACGCAGATGACGGGAATGCGATCACGGGACAGAGGTTCGAGTGAAATGAGGCCCAGTTTGTCGAGAAATTTCTCGCTGTTCCGAAGCGCTCCAAGACCTGACATGCCAAGATTCTTTTGTTCTGATAACGAATGGATCAATTCGCTTGCTGATGAAAAGTCACTATACAGAGGATGATTGCGGCCAGCGATGGTCGTGGTTTTTTCCGTGCGCGGATCATGCACGCGCAGGATGGCTTCGCGAGTCGCGTTGCCTCGGTTGCGAAAGTCGAGAATCACGGTCACGGCGGTCATGTAACCTCCGTCAGATAGAAAGGGTTCCCTCTTTTTTCGCTCGTCCGAGTAATGCCAGCGGGATACGAAAGCGGCTCCGACACCATCGCGCAACAGGGGTTCGGGAAGGTAGCGTTTGTTGAGCGGCGCAGCGGGAACCAGTTCGTCAAAGCGCAGGTTTTTCGGCCAGGAGGCAGAGAGTCGATAGGCATGTTCGCCTCCCTGGACGATCATGGTGCGGTCGCCTGAAGTGGGGCCCTCGCGTTTTTGCCACAGGTCGACGACTTGATTGATGGCGTCCGCATAGTTACGTCGTTGTTCGGGGGTCGAAAGATCACTGGTGCTCGCAGCCTCAGCGCGCGTCAGCGCATGGACGAACCTTGATGATTCGTCTGCGGCAACGGAGCTTGAAGTCGTCCGTTCTTTGGGGACTATATTGCAGGCGCTGAGCCCAATTAGGCAAACACCGGCGAAAAGGATGAGAGGTCCGTTCAGCATGGAAAGTTAGGTTGCGCGTGCTTGCTCGCTTGCTTAGTGCATGACCCGGTCGAACCACGCATCGGTTCGCTCCTGCCGAGCATCCAGGCGCATCTCACGTCGCTCTTGAAGATTGGAGTGATTTTGATTGCGACGCTCGAGTCGGTCTTCGAGTTCGGCATTGCTTGCGCAGGAGCTGAAGCCAAGGACTAGGGTCATCAGCGCGATGGTGAGTTTGAGTGTTGGGATGTTCATGATGGATGTGTATTATTTGGTCAGCATGTGCGAAGAGCCATCCCAATCGGCGGCGGGTGGATTCTCGCGAAAGGTTGCGATGCGTTTCAGGAAGAGCTGAGAAGGCGCATCGTCAGGGCGCAAGGTGAGGCAGTGTTGAAAGGCGGTTTCGGCTGACGTCCACTCGCGCTGCCGGAATGCGCTCAGTGCAGTTGAAAAGTTTTCGACTAGTTCACGCAGCGCTGATGAACCATCTTCGCCTGGGAGACCGAGCAATTCAAACAGGCGGGTGGGTTCCGTTTTGCCTTTCACTACCACGGCATCGATTTCGCGAACCATGATCGCATCGCCTGCCCTTTCGCGTGTGGTTTCGCAAAGCAGGATGCGTGTGCCATAGAGTTGATTGAGATGTTCGAGCCGCGAGGCGACATTCACGGCGTCACCCATCACGGTATAACTGCGTGTGTTTTCAGAGCCGATGTTGCCAACGACGACCTCGCCGGTGCTGATGCCGATGCGGATGTTCACGCGCGGTGGATTGCGCCGCAGACCAGTCAGGTCCGGCAGTTCCTTGGCAAGTGTCCCGATGGCACTTATCTCATCGAGAGCTGCACGACAGGCCAGCAATGCTGAGTCCGCTGCTTGCGTGAAAGGTGGTCCCCAGAAGGCCATCACGGCATCGCCAATGAATTTGTCGATAACTCCATCGTGACCTTGAATCGCGGCAGCCTGCAGGGTGAAATGTCGATTGATGAGATTGACGAGGTTGGTGGCCGTGAGGTGTTCGCCGATGTCGGTGAACCCGACCAAGTCAGAAAAGCTGATGGTCATCTCCTGCCGTTCCGCTCCGGAATCTTTAAGGGCGGGACTGCTGATGATGCGGGCAAGGATGCGTGGATCGACATACTTTCCGAAGGTGCTGCGCATCTCCTCTTTAAGGCGCAGCTCGCCGACAAAATAATTAAATGCCTGAGTGACGGCTCCGACTTCATCGCGCGATTGCACGGCCAATTGCACGGTGAGATCGCCACCCTGAACCTGTCCGATGCCGGTGACCAACGAGCGCACGGGGCGGACCAGCCGCGAGGTGATCAGCGCGGCGAGACTCAGACCCAGGGCAACGGAAACGAGTGTCGCAGCGATGCTCAACCATAACATGCGTTTGTGTTGTCCCGCAGCATGGGCGGCGGCCATATCAATGATGGCATGGACCCCTTGCTGAACCTCGTCGCGTCGGTTTTGCAGCGCGACTTGAATATCATCCAGCAAAACCAACAAGGGCTCGGCTTGGGTTGCTTCTCCACGTCGAGCCATCTCGAGCACCTCCTGCTGCCGGGTGTTGACAATGGAATGGGCGGTGGCAATGCCCTCGGTCTGGGCGCGGATACGCTCGAAGGATTGGATGAATCGGCTGTCAATGCCGACAAGGTCGAGGATTCTTTTGGTCTCGCCGAGATGGACATCGATTTGAGCCGTGAACTTCTCGAAGTCGACCGTGGCTTCCGTGAGTGCGGCGTCCCTCCCCTCGTCCGCTGATAGGGCGGCAAACGAACGTTCGAAAGCGATGCGCTGTCTCAGTCCGGCTTCGTTCAAATTGACGAGTGCATCCTGGAGGGGTTGGTAGGTTTGCCTAAAATCACGGAGAGTTTGCGTGATTGAAGAGGCCTGCACGAGAAGGAACGTGACCAGCGCCATCATGATCGTGACCAGCACGAGGGCCAGTCCGAAAATTTTTGCGGCGATGCTGGATTTCATGGTTGTCGTAATCAGCCTACCTATCAGGAGACCTTGGAGGCCTTGGCATTTTGAATGCGGCCCCACAATCCGGTGATGGTGGTTTGCGCCGCCGCCGTGAGTTCTTCGATGCTTTTGCCGGAGGGGAGATCGGCTTCGATGACCGGGTCTCCCGACAATCCATCCAACAGCATGACCGCCTCGGCAGCATCATTGTAAAGGAACTGTTCCTTCTCCGCTTCAGACAGGACAAACACAGCCAGGTTGATGACCCATGTGCCGTCCTTGCGAAGAAGGAAACGATCCTGTTTTAAGGTCATGCTTCCAGGGGGAGATCCTGTCTGCCGAATCAGAAACGGTCCTCGCTGGTTTGGGCCATAGCCGAGATTGAGCAATTCACATTGGTGATAGGAGTTGGATATGGTGGGCATGGCATTCGAGTTACAGGATTCAACTGCTGGATGATTTCAGTGCGACGGTCATCTCGGGAAAAACACTTGGGCGGCTTCGCTCAAGATGTCGCAATTCTTGACGGCTTCATAAATGGGATCGGGCTCCCCACGACTGCGGGCCAGTAGATGGCAGGCGCTGATGGCCTCAAAACTGGGGTTAAGCGAACCGAGCATGGGGAATCGTTCCCCTTTGCTCATGTTGATGTTTGTTGGTTGAACTGATGATTGATGGAATGGTAGGGTCGAAGTTACTTGTCGGACTTTTCAGCGCTGAATCCGCCGCCCAAGGCCAAGTGAAGATTCACCCGTTCGCGCAAACGCGAGGCGCGGATTTGGGCGAGCTGAATTTTAGCTGCCAGAGACTCTCCGGAGAGACGCAGCACGACGAACATGTCGGCCTTGCCGGTATCGAACTGGTCGCGGGAGAGCCGCACGGTTTCACCGCTAGCAGTTACCATTTCGGAAAGGACACCCTCGCGAAGGCGCAGGGTGCGTTCGTTGGTCAGTGACGTTTCCACATCCTCAAATGCCCGCAATGCCGTGCCGGTGTAGGCTGCCATGGCTGCTCTCTGCTCGGCTTTGCGAACGTCCTCTACCGCTTTGAGTTCACCGCCGAAGAAGATGGGTTGGGTGACACTGGAGCCTAGGGTCCACATGAACGAATCCAGTGCGCCCACTCCATCAAGCTGGGCGGATCCGATGCCTCCGGTTGCCGTTAAAGCGAAGCGTGGCAGGCGCGCTGCCTTGGCTTCCTTGGCGCGGTGAAACGCGGCTGCCACACGGCGTTCCGCAGCGATCACATCAGGACGGCGCTCCAGCAATTGCGAAGGCAATCCAGCAGGGACGTTGCGCGGAAGGGATGGGAACTGACTGCTGGTCTTGAGATTGCCTGCGGGATATTCGCCGACAAGAACCTCGATAGCCCGCACGGCCTGCTCTCTTGCGCCTTCGGCGGTATGCAGCACATCCTTGGCTCCGGCCACGCGAGTATTGACTTGGGCCATTTCGAAGTCGCTGGCCACTCCTTGTTCTTTACGAACTTCGAACAGCTTCAGGAAGTCATCGTAGAGGGAAAGCGTTTCGCGAGCGTTGGCGGCTTGTTGAGAGGCTTCAATGGCGGAAAACCAGGCGCGCGCGGTTTGGGCTGCCAGTGATTGCCGGGCAAATTCGTAGTCGGCAGCGAGGGCTTCGCTATCGCTTTTCGCGGCGGCACGTTTGTTGCGCACGCGGCCCCACACATCAGCCTCCCATGAGGCACCAATTCCAAGACCATAGACCCATTGCTGCGAGGAACTGTCGATGCTGCGAGTGTCCGCTCCTGCGGTTTCCACTCCACGGCCCAGACCGCCAAGGTTTGGCGCATCCAATCCGAGTCCGAGGTCTCCACTTAGCTCGCGTCCGTGGCGTTCACCGATGGCACCACCGGCCACACGGGGATAGAGGGCTGCGCGGGCAATGCGCACGGCGGCTTGTGAAGCTTCGACCTTTGCGGCGGCGGCCACGAGATCGGGATTTCTCTCCAGCGCTTGTTGAACTAATTTGGTAAGGCGTGGATCGCCGAAACCGCGAATCCAGTTAGGCACCACGGGGCCGCTTTGGGTCGTTCCGGTCCATTGATCGGGAATTTTTCCCTTGGCACGATCCGTCAGAATGTCGGACCATCCCGGCGGCGTTTTTAAAGCGCAGCCAGTAAGTGCCGAACACGACACGAGGACATAAAAGAAAGAGTTTTTCATCATCGGAGACGATTCGATTCGACTTAGTGAAGTTTGAGAATCAGCCAATCCAGCTTGGTGCCGACACGGACCATGACCTTGCGAATGATGTGGAGCATGGCACCCGAATCAGTGAACACGGCACCGGCACCTGAGGCACCTGCGGCAAGCAAAACATCCTTGTCCTTGCCATCAAGCAAAAGCCGAACCGCAAATTTTCCAGCGGGCATGGGTTGCGTCATTTGTCCGGGGATGGTTCCTGAGATGGGCAACTGACCTGTGCCGGAGGCCCAGATGATCGAATCCACCTTGCATTTAAAAATGCGGTTGGGATGCGTGTGGAGGGAGATTTCCGCTTCGTTGCCGGACTTGATGGTGCGCAGCTCATTTTGGCTGAAGAGCATCAGCACCCATTGTTTGTTCTCCACAAAGCTGAGCGACGGCATGGTGGGGAACGCGGTGACCGTTGAACCCTCGCGAAGTTGAAGGTTCACCGCTGTGCCGTCGGTGGGGGCAAATACGGTGCATTCGGCTACTTTCCATTTTGCTTCGGCGAGATCCGCCTCTGCTGCTGCCAGCTCGGCACGCGCCTGGGCAATGGTCGCCAGTTCACCATCAGGCATCTTGGCGGCGAGTTGTTGGACGACTTGTGATTCGCTGGCTACCGCAGAGGCGAGTTCCGCTTCCAGAGCTTTCAGATCCGACAAGGCCTTTTCCCAGTCAAACTTCGATCCTGCACCACGATCCGCCAGTTCCTTGGTTTGGCTTTCGCGCTTGCGCGCGAGCTCTACATTGGCTTCAACGGCTTGTTTCTTTGCTATGACCGATTGAAGCTGAAGCTCCAACTGTCGTTGTGCCGCTTCTGCGACCACGACGGCTCCTTTGAGTCGCACCGTTTTTGCCTCAAGCGACTTGGCTTGCTGCTCATACGGCGTGGGATCAATTTTGAAAAGCACCTGACCCTTGCTGATGGGACGATCTGGCTCAATGGGCACGTCAACCACACGACCTGAGACTCGCGGCACGATCTGCACCACATAATTGATGACCCGCACATCATGGGACGAAGGAGCGAAAATGTTAAGTAGAAGAATCGTCATCATCAACCCGACCACGGGCAGGGTAACCACGATCACCTGACTAACAAAAGTCCAGGGCAGCCACTTAAACCTGAAGAAGATGAGCCAGACGAAAAATGAATAGATGAGTAGTAAAAGGATTTCCATTATGCTTTCCTCCCTTTGAGGTTGCTGGCGGCAAGTTGTGCTTCGAGTGTCGCGATCTGATCGCGAAGTTTTTGGGTCTCGTCATTGGCCACAAGAGGTGCGTCTTTTTTATTGCCATGATGGCCGACGCTTTCATCGACATCGGTGCCGTAAGCCAGTTTATGCAGGACGGGTTTTGAGTAGGCCCAAAGCCAGGCTAGGGGCCATAGCAGTCCACCGAAAAACAGCGACAGCAGGCACAGGCATTGGATGGCTGGCGTTTGCGGATGTTTCTTTTTCTCCGCGATCTTTTCAGGCATGATGTGCAGAATAAGGAACACTCCGATCAGCACAATGGGTGCAATGATGAGTGCCAGCCAGCTCATGCCTTCGGCGACTTTGTCGAGTGCTTCACCTTTAAACAATGAGGCGTGCGCTGAAGCGGGGCAAGCTAGCAAGCCAGCACTAAAGACAAAAAAATGGCGACGGATAAAGTTAAACGGCTTCATGGAGTTTGAATGGGGTGGTCTTTAGTAGATATCGACATCAAAAGATCCAACGGGAGGGGGAGGTGCGGGGTAGCCGTTGTTTGATTCGATGTTGATATAAACCGTGCGACCCATGTGCATGTAGGGGTAATAGAAGCGAGGGCCAACGCGGTAATAACTGTAGCCCCGATACGCATACGCTGCGGCACCGACCGGCAGTCCATAGACTGCACGGCGCCGTGTGCGGGACACCTGCCGGCCTGTTTGTCGCGCCATGCGTGCCCCTTGACGGCCTGCAGCGCGGTCGCGTGGCAGGGCTTGCGATTCTGATGGCGCAAGAACCACGCTAATTGCGGCGCCTACGGTCAGAAGCGGAAGGGATTCGCCAACGACCATCCAGGCAGAGATGAAGAAAACTAGAATGCGTTTCATGATGGGGAAGTTTATAGTTTGTTCAGGGTTGAGCGGCTCAATCAGCCAGAGGGATCATTTCAATGGCCCGACTTCCAGAAGGGATTTTGGCGGTGAGGTCACTGTCGGTCACGGAGGCATCCAACTCCCATTGCGTCATGGTCGCCGACATCTTCAAAGGAGCGCCGCCTTCGCCGTTGGGATGGGTAACGGAGATTTGACGTGGCAGGCTGTCGGCTTTGGCCACCCACAGTTCCCAAGCAAAACCTTCCTGTTCGAAGGCCATGTGGTCGCACTCCACTCCGCCAACTTTGTCGAGGCCGATGTATTTGACTGATGTGACGCCTTCCAACAAAAAGGTGTGCGGATCGTTGACCAGCAGTTCAGCCACGGGCGGGATGAAACCATAAGTGTGCTGGATTTGTCTCACCGCTCCATCGAGATCGGCGGACGCTTTGACAATGCTGTGGGTGTCTGATGTGTGATCAATCAAGGTCAGCGTGCCATTGTCGAAGCCGATGGTGCGAGCTCCCAAACTCGTCTTGGCATTTGCCAGCAGTTGACCGGGTCTGCGCACAACGACGCTTCCGGTGGCACGTTCGGCGACGGGTGCTCCGGCGTAGAATCCTGAAGAAGTTTCGCGGGTAGCCTTTACGCGGATGGTCTTCGCCGAGGCAAGTTTATCGGACATGGCTTGAAGCACTGAATCCGTTTTCGGATCGAGCTTGGCCATCGATGTGGTTGAAGCGCATGAGGCCAGGAAACTGCCTCCCACCAGGGCCAAGATCGCGTGAAGAAAGGGAAAACGTTTCATGATGGAATTCGGAAGTGGCTATTCGGTGTATCAAAAAAACACATCAGGGCCGCAGCGGCTATCGGACCTTGGTCTTATAAAGTTGGTTATTTGGTTTAGCGTGAGTGATCGAAGTCAGGCAGAGATGGCTTTGCGGACGGCCTGTAAAAACAACTCGTCATCGAATGGTTTGAGAAAGAATGCGCATGCTCCACCAGCCAGGGCCGCCGCTTTGTGACTGGGATCACTTTCACCGGTGATGACGATCACCCGCGCATCGGGTGAGACGGTTTGCAATTCGGCGAGGACTTCGAGTCCACTCATTCCGGGCATGCGGATGTCGATGACGGCAAACTCGACTAATTGATTGCGGGCGTGATCCAGCAAAACTTGGGGCTCGCAAAATTTGAGCACCCGGAAGCCATCGGACATCAATAGTCGGCCGAGGGCGCGGAGCACCGAAGGTTCGTCATCAAGGACACAGACAGTGTGGTTGGAATGGGGCACGTCGCAGACAGATCGCAGTTGGTATCTGTCTGACGGTAAGCTGTGAAAAAGGTTTCGCCTATCGGACCTTGGTCTTAGGACCTGCCGATGGTTCTATGCCCGCATACTGGGCCATCCGCACCAGTTCAGCGACCGACACAACGCCCATTTTTTCCATCACCCGACCACGCTGCACTTTGACCGTTTTGATGGAGGTTCCAAGCTCTGCCGCGATCTCCTTGTTGAGTTTACCAACGATCACTTTTTCAAAAACCTGAAACTCTCTTGGGGTGAGTTTTTGCACACGGTCGCGGGCAGCGATCTGGGTCGCTTGCTGGTGGAGTTTGCCGCCGGATCGAGTCAATGCACGTTCAACGGCGGCGATCAATTCGTTCTCCTCGAATGGCTTGGGAAGGAAGTCCACGGCGCCAGCTTTCATTGCCTGGACACACATGGGGATGTCGCCATTGCCGGTGATGAACACAATCTGCTCGTCGAGTCCTTTGTCGAGAAGGGCCTGTTGTAAGTCGAGGCCAGTTAGTTCGGGCATTCGAACATCAAGGATGAGGCAGGAGGGGCCGTCATGTTTGGGGCGAGCAAGATAGGTCTTTGCCGATTCGAAGGTTTCGGCAGCGAGACCGGCGGAGCGGAAGAGTCGCGCGAGACTTTTGCGGATGGAAATGTCATCATCCACAATGCAAACCAGTTGGATGGTTTCGGTCATACAGTCGCCTCCTCATGGATGGGGACCTGTGCCGGGAGTCGAAGCCAGAAACGTGCGCCGCCGTCGCTCATGTTTTCTGCCGTAAGCGTTCCACCGTGGGTTTCAATAATCGAACGGGCGATGGCCAGTCCCATGCCCATGCCATCGCTTTTGGTGGAGAAGAAGCGCTCGAACACACGATCTTCGTCAGGCAGTCCAGGTCCAAAGTCTCGCACGGAGACCTCTACGGATTCATTGTCCAGGGAGGAGGCAATTTCCACGCGACAAGGCTCGCAGGGGACTCTGCGCATGGCATCGAAGGCGTTGACGATCAGATTGAGAAGGACCTGCTGAAGTTGCACGGGGTCGCCTAGCACAAGAGGCAGGTTCTTTTCCAGATGTGTGGTGATCGCGCAGCCATTGGCCAGGGCATCGGCCCGCACGAGCCGCAGCACGTCGTTGATGACGTCGATCATATCGACTTTGCGCCGTTCACTTGCGACTTTGCGGACCATGCCTTTGATGCCTCGAATGATGTCGCCAGCACGGCGTCCATCGGCTGCGATGTCGGTGAGCATTTCGCGCAACTCGTCGGGATCCATGTCGTCGTGGGCGATGAACCGTTGGGCGGCGCTGGCGTTGGTGACGATGGCGGTCAGCGGCTGGTTGAGCTCATGCGCAAGGGTGGTGGCCATTTCTCCGACGAGGGCAACGCGTGAGAGGTGACTGAGTTCGGCGCGTTGCTGCAAGGCTTCCAGCTCCGCTTGTTTTCGATGGGTGATGTCCATGGAGACACCGAGAAGTTTCACGGTTTTGCCGTTGCCTTCAGCTACACAATGGCCACGCGCGCTCACCCAACGCATGGATCCATCCGGCAGCTGCACGCGGTATTCCATTTCATATTTGCCCCGGGTATCCAGCGCCCGTTTGATTGCGAGTTCGCGCGCGGAGCGATCTTCGGGATGCACCCGGTCAAGGATCGCGGCGTAGTCGAGTTCGGCTTCCGGTTTAAATCCGAAGAGCGCCCGGCCTTGTTCCGTCATCCAGGTGTTGCCTCGAACGTCCCATACCCACATGCCCAGACCGGCGGCGGCGGCGGCGAGTCCCATGCGTTCTTCGCTTTCGGCGAGGGCACGTTCGGCGCGACAGCGGTTGCCGATATTAACAAGCAGCAGGGCGATGAGAATGGATTGAATCAGCACCACTGCCAAGATGCCGGTGATGAGTCCAGGGTGCTCCTCCCACAGGGTAGGCGGTTTGTATTTGATGAGGGCATCGGAGGGAACCAGGGCTTCGGGGATCTTCCATTTTTTGAGCGCCTGCCAGTTGATGATCCATGGGCTGGATGCTGCTTCATTGGGAGTGGGGGGACGACCGTCCAGTCGTGCGACGGCTTCGTTTCCGATCTCCTTGCCATGTGCCGCGTAGTCCATCATCGCACCTCCGATAACTCCGCGTTCCAGATGGTGCAGCGCGACGCTGTAAACGGGCACACTTGAAGCGTTGCTTATTTCTTCCGCGACTCTCGGTGAAAGGCGGGTCTGGCCTGAAGAGTCTCGAAGCATCGAAATGTGAAACACCATCGTGTTCCTCGGCAAATGGCGCACCTGTTCGATGATTTCGGCATAGGGCGTGGTGTCGAGGCGTCGCACCCGCAACTGCGGATACTCGGCCAATGCCGCGAGTGCATCGTGGCCCACTTGTTGGTCAAAGGCGCTGGATCCAAACACGCAAACCACGTCTTTTAGACCGGGTTGAAGTTTGAGCGCCAGTTCGATGGTGCGGCGGAAGTCATAGTTCAGAACCACGCCATTGACGTCTGGCGGTAGCGTGGTGCCTGACAGGAGATGACGTTCAATGCCGCAAAAAGTAACGGGCACTCCGGGGAAAAGTTTTTCGCGATGTTGGATGACGAACTTCAGGGTCTCGAATCCGACCACTATGACCTTGTCGAGCTTCAGACCACCATAGCGATCATGCAGATGCTCCACCTGGCCTTCCGCGTGCTTTTTTGCAGGGAAACGTGCGAAATCAAAATACTCTGAAAACACTTCCACATTCCCCCGTGCAGCAAATGCCTCAACCAACCCTGCGTCGATGGCTTGAATGGCCGGAATTCCGGCCCGTTCGGAATAGAGCAACAACACCCGTTTGGGAGAGGGTTCCGATGCCGATGCGATTCCTATCTGCGCCAGCCATCCGAAGGCAAAGAAAAGAAAGAAGACCTGTGACATCGCGGGGGAGTTTCGACCCATTCGACGACAAATCGGAAAAACTCAATTTTTTATTAGCGATACGCAGCATTGCCTCGCCGAAAGATAAGCAGAATTAATTTATTCACTTTAAATCGTTACCTGGAAAGTTCCTCGCTCAGTGGCTGTCGCCAGCGCAACAACGCTTCCCAAGGGCCTAACTGGGCATTCCAGGCCAAGCCACCTCCCGCCTCACCTGCCGCCAACCGTCCCGCTGACAAAATCCCCCTCCATCGCCCGGTTGCTTTTTGTGCAATCAGCGCGAAACTGCCATGCAAATTCACGCAGGTCCCCGGCTGCATCGTCTCGTGTGAACATATGGTCACTATCCGTGGCGCCCGATCTGTCTGAATAGTAAGCAATCCCACAATGGTCCCACCGCCCGACGCCAGCAAAGACGACAATGCCTCCGTGGCGACCCGATTCTTGGACCGCTCGTCGTCCTCCGGCATTCTTCTCGGCCTGCTTTGCATCGAAGGGCTTGGCATCAAAATCTGCCAGATCACCCTCACCGTCCTTCTCTGCGGCTATTTCCTCATGGCCAACGACTGGATCCAGCTATTGTGGTTCACCCTCACCTGCCCGATCGCTTTTCTGTTCGCTCCGTGGTCAAGAGTATGGCCCTCCATCCAACGCGACCGCTTCCTGCGCTTCGCCGGCTATTTTCTCGTTTGGATGACCGTCAGTTCGTTCCTCGCACAAACCATCAACACCAGCATCGGAGCCCGTGAAGCGGTCGCGTGGCTGTTCGGCACCGCTCTTCTGGTCGCATTTGCCCTCCTCGTCTGGCATTCCGCCCGTGATCTCAGCGCCCTTCAACACACCGGATGGTGGATCGGCATGGGTGCCGCCCTCGCCGCGCTGATCAGCATGCTGATGTTCTACGTGATCCTCCCCGGACACGTTTTCGGCGAACGCCTTTGCAACTGGTTCGTCTACGGCGGACTCAATCCCGTCGCCACCGGTCTGACCTTTGGCTTCGCCAGCATGTGGCTCACCTGCGCCCGCAACGCCATGCAGTCGCGCAACGAACGCCTGCTCGCCTCCATCGCCATCGTCATTCTCATATTTGCCGTCTTTTTCACCCGCAGCCGCGGTGCCGTGCTGGCCCTCATCGCCGGACATGCCGCGTTGATCGCCATCTACGGCCTCCGCGCCAACCGCACGCCCGTTGCCATCTTCGTCGCGATTGCTCTCACCTTCCAAATCTCCGGCCCACTGGTGGCCATGCTCTCCACCAAGCAGGTCGCATCAAGAGTTTCCGTCCAATCGTCCGAGGAATCCCTCGCCACCGGAGCCACCATCATCGCCTACAGCAATCCCGCTCGCGAACTCATCAATCGCGGCGACAACGGTCGATTCGAACTCTACCGCTCCGCCTTCGCCTCACTTCAAGGCCCGCGTCAGTGGCTTTTTGGCATCGGCCAATGGTCCACCGAACACCTCTGGAAACCCTGCACCGGTTGGAATCCGGAACATCTTCACAGCGCCTTCCTGGCCACACTGGTGCACGGCGGCCTCGTCGGCTTTTCGATGCTGCTCGTCGTTTTCTCGATTGGCAGCTACCGTGCCTACCAGCTCGCCAAAGCCGGACAGGGCACCTGGCTCGTCCTCCTCGCCTGCGGCAGCGCCGGCATGCTTTTTGACGGCCAAACATTCAGCACCTTCACCAGCATTCCGCGCATGGAAGTCCTGCTGGTCATCTTCCCTTTGATCGTCTCCGCCTCCGCCTACCATCACCTGATCAACGCCAAGCAGGCTTCGGTAAAAAGCTGATTTATCCTGGCCCGGAAGCCTGCCTCAATAAAGGTAGGCCGGATCAAAAGGCCACAGCCTCGACAGCGAATCCGAAGTCACCCAACCGCGGCTTGGTTGTTCCGTCGGGATCTCCACATAAGTCCAGGCACCCCGTTCATACAAACGACGCACATTGCTTCCCGGCGGCACGTTCGGCATCACTAAACCCGAAGTTCTCGCCGCCGCCGTGTAAGCCCGGGTATCCACCGCCGTCACCGTTGCCAGATCGTGAATTTTTTCAAACGACGGACGCCAATACCAGCCCAACGCCGCCAGCGCCATCCCCGCCACCGCCAGCACCCGGACCAGCATAAAAAACGTCCGTCTCGAAGAACGACGTGGCGAGAAATAATACAATACCACCGCAAACACAAAAATCCACCCCGCCCCCGCCATCAGGAAAAACCACTCCGAACGCGTAAAAAACGCCGCATACTGATCCCGAAACCGGTTGCCCACAAAATTCACACTGCCCGTCCGGTCATGAATGTGCGCAATGTTCTGACGTAACTCCACTGAAGGTTTCGAAAACAACGCCGCCCTCTCATACCAGAGCGCCGCCTCCCCCAAATTTTCTTGCCGGTAATGGATATGCCCCATCAGCTCAAACAAGGCTGGGCTGAGATGTTGGGCCGCAATCAACGCACGGCAGATCTCGCCCGCCTTCTTAAAGTCCCCCTTCTCAAACAGCGCGCGCGCCTCCCGATACTGAACCTCCGGCGACACTTGGGCGCTGTCCTTCTCCGCAGCCAAAACCAGCGTCGGCGACAGCACGCCCATCGCCACCACGCCCACCACAAAGATCATCATCCATCGAACTCTCATCATCATATTCAAAAAAAGTAAAGCCAACTTAAGCCGCTCCCTCCGCCTCACGCAGCACCCGCAAGACCTTCGCACGCTCGTCTTCCGGGACCACCACCGCCGCCGCGTCATGGTCACGACTGTAGTTAAATTGGTGATCCTTCGCGAGCACCTCATCCACCTCTGAACCCTGCAAATGTTTCATCTCAATCCATCGCGCCGCATGATGATAAAACTGCCCCATCGGCTGCTGCCGCGCCTTCAACTGCTTCCACAACAACCTCGCCGGCGCATCCGCTGCATTCCGGCTCCGCTGCACCAAAACCGCTCCACCTTTGGCCAGCAACAGTAACGCCAGAACCCCGCCCGCCACCGCACTACCCGTCAAAAAACGCGGATCGCGCCAAGGAAACGGCTTCGCCGCCAACCATACCGGAGACTCCGACGAAACACTTAAAATGTCGGTCATCCGCAGCGTCGCCTGCGGCACTTTCTCCGGCTGGATCTCCGAAGGTGCCGTCGAACCCGCCGTCGATCCGTCCCCTTGCGGCACCCCCATCAACCCAGGCCTCACTTCCAATGGCAGCGGCGAAGTCCGCAAGGTCACATATTCCTTCTTGGTTGGACTGAAAAAGCTGAACTCATACGACGGCACTTCAGTCACCTGCTTCTGCGGAATGATCACCTGACTGAACCCCACCTGATTCGTCGAGCTTCCCGTCATCACATCCGGCGTGCCCCCCATGTTGAACCGCTTCGATGGATACACCTTCCACGCACCCGACTCCGTCAACGTCGGAGCCACAATCGAATCAAAATTTCCCGTGCCATTGATGGTGATCTCCACCGCGATCGGCTCACCCACCGAAAGCGAGGCCGGTTCCGCATTCATGTTCATCTCAAAATCCCCCACCACTCCAGTAAATCCCTTGGGCCGACCTTCCTCCGGCAGCGCCAGCACGTTCACCTCAATGTCGTTGCTCGGCGGACGCAGCTTCTGCGGCTCCGACTGGGAAAAAATCGGATGCGGAAACGGATTCTCCTGCGTCGGCATCTCCACGATCACCTCACTGCTCGCCGGTCCCAGCTTGAACTTGCCTGGTTTCAACGCCGACACCGTGCTCTTAAAAGTCAGCACGCGATACGGCACCCCGGCCACGTGGGTCACCCCTTCCTCGCCCTGCAACGGGAATCGCTGAATTGCGAAGTTGTCCTTCGGCAGCTCGATCAAACCCACGCGCCGCAAAATCGTCTGCCGATGCACATACAAATTCGCCGTGATCGGCACCAGCTCTCCCACATAAAACTCGCGCTTCTCCAGCTCAATCGACAACAGCGGATCATACTGCGAAAGCTCCGCGTCATTCTTCTCGCTCACCATCAACTCCGTCGCATTGGAGCTCGCCACCGCGCCATTGACCTCCAGCGTCTGTGGCGGAATCGCATAAGTCCCAGGCTTCTCCGCCGTGATCTGCCAGCTTTGGGTATAACTACGCGATACCCGGCCATTGATGATCGTCGTGCCGCTGCTGGTCGATTTCCCTGGATTCGCCAGCTCAACCCCCTCCGGCAATGTCGGACGCTCCATCTCTGAAGCCACCCCACCGTCGACGGTCACCGAAAAAACCGCAAACCCACCCGGACGAATTTTCTGCGGGGAGATTTGCGCATTTACACTGCTCCTCTGCGCCTGAGTTTCGCCGCTGGTCGCCAGCATCAACAACACCCCAACAGCAACCATGGCCAGCCGGATCAGCAACCGCCTGGTCATACTTGATTTCGAAAGAAACGAAGAACTCATCATGAAAACAAAACCCTTAAATAAATCTTACCCAAATTTGCTCTAGTAATCCTTCCCGCCCTCCGGCCTCTCCCTGCGCATCAAATACTGCACCGAATTCTGATCATCTGCGTAGTTGCGCAACTGCGACCGCGCCTCTTGCGGGGAGAAACCCGTCTCCTCATTGCGTTTGGCGTCCGCCATCTCGCCCTCCCCCTGTTTTTGACCCTGCTGCTCTCCCCCCTCGCCGCCTTCACCAGCACTGACCTGACCATCAGGCACCTCCTGCCCTTCCTCCTGCATCGCATCCTGCCCTTTTGATTCACGCTCTTCATCCCCCTCACCACCACCCTGTCCTGGCGGTTGACCTTCCCCTTCACCCTCGCCTTCTCCTTCCCCCTCGCCATTGCCTTTCTGCTTCTGATCACCCTCTTCCCCTTTTTCCTTCTTCTCTTGCTCGCGTTTCTTCTTCTCCTCTTCCGCCTGCTTCTTAAGCTTCTCCAACTGGTCCTTCACAAAGTCATAATTCTCGTGCGTCTCCCTATTCTCCGGCTCGCGCTGCAATGCGGTCCCCAGATGCGCCAGCGCATCCTCCCAGTCCCGCAGCGTTCTTACAATCGCCTCGTCAGCCTGATCCTGTTTTCTCTCTTGCAGCATCTTCGTCGCCACTTCCCGCTCCTTCTTGCCCTTCTCGAAAAGCACATTCCCCAGCGCGCGCAGCGATTTCACCTGCAAATCCCCACGCCTCGATTGCAGCGAACGACTGAACGCCCGCACCGCCTTGTCCTCCTCCCCCAACATCATCTGTGATGCCCCCAAACCATACGCCAGCTCATCCTTCGGCAACCGGCTCTCCTCATCCGACAACAAATCCGCAAACCCTTCCTGCGCCTCCTTGTAATTCCCTTGGCGAAACTCTTCCTGCGCCTTCTGCACCCGCTCATCCACCGCCGCTCCCGCCGTCTGCCCCAATGCCAAAAACAACGCTACCACCGCCGCCGCGCCACGCACATGCACCGCCGCCTGTGGATCCACCGGCAACACCGCACGCGCCCTCACCCGCTTGCGTGACGACGGCCTCATGAACAACGACAGCGCCATGCAAAAAATCCCCGCAAACAACGGCCATTGATACCGTTCCGCCTGCCGGGTCTCCTGTCTCGACCCCGCCTCGTGCGTCTCCAAATTCGCCGTCAACCGTGCCACCAGCGACTGCGTCAAAGCCTGCGACGAAAGTCCCACATACTCCCCGCCCGTGATCTTCGCCACCTCCCTCAACATCCCCGACTCCAGTCTCGAATGCACAATGTTGCCATTGTTGTCCGTCACATAACCACTCGTATTCCCGCCATCCGGATCAGGATCAGGAATCACATCGCCATCCGTCGTCCCCACGCCCACCGGCAGAATCAAAAAATTGCGCTCCTTCGCCTCCCGAGCCGCCTCCAACGTGGCGTCATCCGTTTCCTGCCCATCCGTAAAAAGGATCATCCCATTATGCGTCGGTGCCGCCTTCTCCGTTGTCTCCAACGCCAGCTTGATCGCCGCCGCCACACTGCTTCCCCCGCGCGGAATCGTCGAGTGATCCAATGCCTGAATCGACTCAATCACCGCATCATGATCCGTCGTCAACGGAGCCTGCAAAAACGATCTGCCCGCAAATGCAATCAACCCCACCCGGTCCCCCGGCAGCTTCTCCAAAAGGTCCTGCGCCGCCAGCTTCGCCCGAGTCAACCGGTTAGGCTTCACATCCTCCGCCAGCATCGACTTCGAGGTATCAATCGCGATAAAAATGTTCCTTCCCGACTCCGTCACCTCCCGCTCAATCACCCCATACTGCGGACGCGTCATCGCAATGATCAAAAACGCCACCGCCAGCAACTGTAGTCCAAAATGCAAACCCGACCACACCGGCGACGCCCCACCCAGCAACGACTTCCGCAAACGCTCCGACGAAGCAAACGCCTCCACCGCACGCTGAGCCCGCGCATCCGCGAAAATCTTCAGCAGCGCAATCACCGGCAGCACAAACAGCAGCCATGCATATTGAGGTTCAGCAAATGTCATACTTCAAAATTTATCCTTTATCCTTTCCCTATGCCACCGCTGGCGAAGTCCGCCCCAGCGATTGCTTCCAAATCAAATACGCGCCCGCAAACACAATCCCTGCAAGCACAAACGGTGCAAAAACATCTTTCGTCTCCACCACCTTGCGTGCCTGGATCACCGATTTCTCCATCTCATCGATCTTCTTGAAAATCAGCTCGAGCGCACTCAGATCCTCCGCCCTGTAAAACGCCCCGTTCCCGATCTGCGCCACCTCCCGCAACGTGTCTGGATCAAACTCCTGCCGACCCGAATTAAAAACCTGCCCGTTCGGCATGCGGATCAAGTGCATCCCCGGCGTCCCAATCGAAACCGTGTAAATCTTCACCCCCAGCGTCGCCGCCAAACGCGCCGCATCCTGCGGACTCAACTTGCCCGAATTGTTCGCCCCATCGGTCAGCACCACCATCACCTTGGTTTTGATATCCTGCTGATCCAGCTTCTTCGCCGCCGCCGCGATTCCCGATCCGATCGCCGTCCCGTCCTCCATGATCCCCGTTTGAATCCGGTCCATGTTCTTCAACAACCACTCATGATCCAACGTCGGTGGACACGGATGATACGGCGCCCCCGCAAACGCCACGATTCCAATGCGGTCATTCGGCCGCCCCTTGATGAAATCCATCAACACCCGCTTCGCCGCCGTCAACCGGTTCACCTGCTGACCACTGATATAAAAATCCTGGATCAACATCGACAGCGACACATCACAAGCCACCACGATCCCGATCCCGTCCGCCTTCACCTCATCATAAGACAACACCTGCTGCGGCCGCGCCATCCCCACGATCCCGCAAAACAAACTCGCAAACAACAAACTCAACGCCAAGCCGCCCGACCGACTGCGCGTCGAACTTCCCAAATCCTTCAACAACCCCAACGTCGGAAACGCCATCGCCGGTGCATCCCCCGCCCGACCACGCAACCACGCCAGCAACGGCAAAGCCAGCAGCAACAAAAGCCACCAAGGATTTGCCAGTTGGTAATCGGGAAAAAAAGGAACCTTCATGATTCTGTTAGCACTGGAACCGGCGGCGGCACCTTGGCCTCCAAAGCAACGATTGCCGACTCCACCAGTTCTTTGACATCTTCACGAGCCGAAAGTTGAGGCGCAAATGCCAGCCGGTCATGCACCTCCGCCAGCGGACCAAATCTCGACCTCACCTCCAGGCTCGTCTGCTTCGCGCCCTCCCCATACAGCTCCTCACTCGTCCGGTAAGGCGCGGGCACCTCATACTTCAATTCCTGGAACTCCCGCAAAATCATCGACACCCGATGCGCCACCTCCCCCGGCTCAAGTTCATCCATCTCCGCCTTCAACTTCTCCATCTTTGCCAGCGCCGTCCTCAAAGCCTCAGGCTTCTTGACCGGTCTCGGTGCCCTCTCCTTGAACAAAACCCACAACAACAACCCCACCAAAACCAGCCCGCCCAAAATCAGCAACACCACCATCCACCACACCATCGGCTCCTTGATCGGCGGCAACTCGGTAATCAATTCCGGATGCGGATACTCTTCCTCCTTTGGCTGTCCACTTCCCGGTCCCATCGGCATCTGCGCCAAGGCAAAACTCATCCCCCCCGTCATCATCAACAGGATCATCAACCACCAACATGAAAAACGACTCTTCATCAAAGGCATCAACATCAACGACGTTTCCTTGACCTGAAATAACTCCGCAAAGCCGGAAGGTAATCCGTGTCCGTGCGGATCGACACATGCTCCACCTTGTTGCGACGCAGCGTGCCCACCAGCATCTCCTGCATGTCCCGCACCCGCTTCGCATACACCGACCTCACCCCCGGTGCCGAGGTATTCACAATCATTTGCCGACCCGTTTCCGGATCTTCCAAACACACCCGACCCACATCCGGCAGCGTCAACTCGCGCGGATCCACCAACTGCACCGCCACCACATCATGCTTCGCCCCCACCGCCCGCAACGCCTTCTCCCATGACGGCGGCTGAACCGCATCGCCACTCATCACATTCTGCGTCAGAAAATCCGAAATCACAAACACCAGCGCCCGATGCGGAATGCGGTTCACCGCCAGATCCAATGCCGGTTCAATCGCCGTCTTCCGGCTCCTCGGCGCATAATTCAAAATCTCCCGCACAATCCGCAACGCCTGCGCCGAACCTTTCCTCGCGGGCAGATAAAACTCCACCTCATCCGAAAACATCGCCAGCCCCACCTTGTCCTGATTCTGCTGCGCACTGAAAGCAAACACCGCCGCAATCTCCGCCGCCCGCTCCCGCTTGCTGTCATCCCCGCTGCCATAATCGCCCGATGAACTCACATCCACCAACAGCAGCACCGTCATTTCCCGCTCCTCCACATACTTGCGCACAAACGGCTCATTCATCCGCGCCGTCACATTCCAGTCGATGAACCGCACATCATCCCCGGGCTGATACTCACGAAAATCATCAAACTCAATCCCCTGGCCCTTGAACCGGCTGTGATACTGCCCACCCAACGTCTCCTTCACCAACCCCCGCGTGATCAACTCAATCCGCCGCACCCTTTTCAGGATTCGCGTGATCGAATCTTCATTGGAGGGTTTTGCGCTGGCCATTTCGAATCGTAAATCTCTAACCTTAAATCCTAATCTTAAATCAGCCGACCCCGTCGGCTCAAGGCACCTCCACCTTGTCCAGCAACTGCTCCACAATGTCCTCCGTCGTCACCCCTTCCGCCTCTGCCTCGTAGCTCAATAGAATACGATGCCGGAGAATGTCCGGAGCCAGCGACTTCACATCATACGGAATCACATAATCCCGGCTCTGCAAAAACGCGTTCGCCTTCGCCGCCAGCGCCAGGTTGATCGTCCCACGAGGCGAAGCCCCACAGCGAATCAAGTTCTTCAAATGCGGCGCGATCCGCTCCGGATGACGCGTCGCCTGGATGATCGACACAATGTAATCCTTCACCTTGTCATCCAGATGAATCCCGTTCACCAGCGCCCGGCTTGAAGCAATCTGCGTGATCTGCATCACCGGCTCCACATCCAGCTTTGGCTTCGAAGTCGCCATCCGCTCCAGCACTTCACGCTCCTCCTCCGGCGTCGGATAATCCACCTTCACCTTCAACAAAAAGCGGTCCAGCTGCGCCTCCGGCAACGTGTAGGTTCCCTCCTGATCAATCGGGTTCTGCGTCGCCATCACCATGAACGGATTCGGCAGCGTATACGTCGTCTCCCCGATGGTCACCTGACGCTCCTGCATCGCCTCCAGCAACGCACTCTGCACCTTCGCCGGAGCCCGGTTGATCTCGTCCGCGAGCACCAGGTTCGCAAAAATCGGGCCCAACCGCGGCGAGAAATTCCCCTCACGCGGATTGTAAATCATCGTCCCCACCACGTCCGCCGGCAACAAATCCGGCGTGAACTGAATCCGCTGAAACCGTCCATGCAAACACGCCGCCAAAGTGCGCACCGTCAAGGTCTTCGCCAAACCCGGCACCCCTTCCAGCAACACATGCCCGTTGGTCAGCAGCGCAATCAGCATCCGGTCCACCAACTGATTCTGTCCCACCAGCACCCTCGCGATCTCCGCCCTCAACGGTTCCACCCATGACGAGGCAGCTTCAATTTGTTGAGAAGTGACAGCAGGTGTCCCGGGAGAAGTCGTTTCGGCAGTATCCATGTGGCAAAGTTCAGCCTACAAAGACAACGCGCACTACGCGAGCGTTTGATAAGAAAAAATCACGGCGCCACGATTTCCTCATCCGCCAGCGCCCGCGTCGACAAAGCCCGCTGCCAGACATAACGCTGAAACAGCACCTTTAACGCCGCCGTCATTGGCACCGCCAGGATCGCCCCCAACAAACCACCCATGATCAGCGACCACGCAAACACCGAGAAAATGACCGTCATCGGATGCAGCCCCACGCTTTCCCCCACGATCTTCGGCGTGATCACCAACCCGTCAATTTGCTGCACCACAATGAAAATGATCGTCACCACCAAGGGCAGCACCCACCACGGACCTGTTTCCGACACAATCCAGCTCCCCCCCTGCAACGACGCAATCAACACCGCCGGAATCCAGCACACAATGATCCCCAAATACGGAATGATCCCCAACAAACACAGCAACAACCCGATAAACCACCCGAACTTCACCCCGATGATCACCAACCCCAGCCCCGTCGCCACGCCGTTGATGATGCTCACCACCAACTGACCCCGGAAGAACGCGATCAAATACCCATTGATCTCCCCCAGCGCACTCACCACCTCATCCTTAAACTCCGATGCCCGCAGCGGCACATAATGCGACCAGCTCTCCGCAATTTTCGGCCCCTCCGTCAGGAAATAATAAAGATACAACGGCACGATCACCATCGACAAAATAAAACCAAACACCCCGAGGAAACCACCCACACTCTTCCTCACGAACTCCCACAAATTGCGCCCCACCTGCGGCAGCGTATTGCGCAGCCATTCGCCACTCATCAAATCCTGCAACGTGTAATACTTCGCCTCATCTCCCTCCCCCGGCAGGACAAAACCAATGTCTCCCGACTGCCGCTCCTGCTCCTCAGGCGTCTTCGGCCCGTGCAACTCCACCCCATCCGGCGTCGTCTCACCCACTGGCGTCGGTGCCCCCCAATGCAGCAAATCCACCCCGTATTTCTCCCGCAGCTGCGCATTCCGATCCTGCATAAAACCCTGCACCGCCCGGCTCCCCTTCTGCAAATATCCTTCACTCCTCACCTTGCTCTCTTGATCCACCGTCCCAAACAACGCCATGGCAAACTCGCCCGTCTGCTTCTCCACCGCGGGCACAATCAAAAACAGCACCCCAACAAACGCCGCCGTCACCGATAAAAAAACCGACAGCACTGCATACTGACGTTTCATCTTCCACTGCACCAACTTCGCCACCACCGGCTCCAGCAGATAAGCCAGCACCCCCGCCACCGCGAAAGGAATCAGAATCGGCTGAAGAAACGCAATCACCCGCGTCCCCATGTAAATAAACCCCACCAGCAGCACCCCCAGCACCGTGATCGACAGCGCCGTGATGGCCGTCCACAACGTTGATCGCTGAAACGTGCTTGGGATCTTCTTCATCGTGCCACGATGCTACCCAACCCATCGACCAACACAAGCAGAAGCTTTGTCACCCCTCCCCAAGGAGAGGCGATCTCCAGATCGCCTTCCCATCATCCCCAGCCGAAAACCAAGACCCAATGTCCTAACCCTCACCCCATCAGTGCTTCACATCTTTCGGCACATCCAGCTCCTTCGGCGGCCAGAACGCCACCGCCAGCAACAACGCCGCGCCCAACGCGAAACCTGTCGGCCACAAAAACAACGTCCGGTAATCCACCACGCCGTCCACCGTCAACTTGGCCTGCAACGGAATGAAAAACCACTTCGCCGCCAGATCGCCAATCCCCAACACCAGCAGATTGAACAATCCCTGCGCACTCGACCGCACATCCTTCGGAAACGCCGCATCAATAAAGATATACAGCGTCGCAAAGAAAAACGCATAACAAATCCCGTGCAACGCCTGCACCAAAATCAGCATTTCCATGCTGTTTGGCATGAACGCAAACACCGCAAACCGCGCCGCATGCCCGAGAATCCCAATGATCATCGTCACCTTCCACCCCATCTTCCCAAGACACCACCCGAGCATCAGCATGGTCACAATTTCCGCAATCTGACCAATGCTCATCACCGGCATGATCCACTTGTCCGGAATTCCCACATTTCTCAAAAACCCGTCCGCCACCAGGAAGTAACCATTGTGAATCGTCGAATCGATGAACGTCACGATAAACAACACCAGCAAAAACGGCAGCGCCAGAAACTTGCCCGCCCGCAACCAGGCAAACCCTCCCTCAGCATCACCCTCGACCGCCTTGCGTGGCGGTGTATGAGGCAGCGTTAGACAAAACGCCGCCAGCAACAACGACGCGCCGCCGCTCACCAAAAAGATGCTGTTCCTAGCCATGATCGCATCCATCCCCTCCTTCGTTCCGAGAATGAAATAAAACGGCCACGCCGCCAAAATCCAACCGACCGTCCCCCCCATCCGCACGAGACCAAACTCCTTCGTTGGATTCCTCAAATTCGCAAACGCCAGCGAATTCGCCACCGAGATCGTCGGCACATACAACAGTGAATGAATCAGCATCAGCGCAAAAAACAGCGGGAACGACGTCACCCAATACAACGACAGAATCGCAATCCCGCCCACCAGATGACTGAACGCCATGAACCGTTCCGCCGAGAAATTCCGATCCGCGAACTGATTGCTAAAAAAGATCCCCACCACCGACGCAATCGCAAACGCCGTCCCCACCCAGGCCCGTTGCTCGCCCGTAAAACCCAATCCCTGTTCCATATACCCCCAGATCAGCGGCAGCCACGCCCCCCAGATAAACAACTCCAAAACCATCATCAAAAACAGCTTGTTGCGATGCGGAGAAACAGATGAAGTGCTCATAAAATCAATACAGCCAGCGCGGCAGGTCCCGCATTATGCAAAACCAACCCCACGAGGAAACCCCTTTTTTCATTCCCACCCCGTTCCAGTCGAAAAACATCCAACAAAGAGGGATTTTCGTTCAGCAGATTTGCCCCTTTTGAAAATTTCGTGCTTACACAACTCTGATCTGTTACCCTAGGCCTCACCTCATTGCGTCCACCATGAAACTTTCCAGCATCCTCTTTGGCGACCTTGCGGATCTCTATCAAGACTCACGCATTGAAGATGCTCACCAAAACTCCCAAGTTGCCGCATCATCCGCCACCATCAACAGAGTCCAACTGGCGCAGCTTACCGACGCCATTGAAAAGAAATTCAGCGACCTTGAAAAGCAGAACGCCGTCGTCAGCTTGCTGCTCCTCAAGCTCTTCAACCTCCTGTTAAAAGAACATCCGCAAAAAGCGGCAACCATCCAGTCGGAGATTCAAGCAGCCCTGAGCATCAAACCCTCTACAGACGCCACCAATCTGTTGCGCAGATCTTTGCAACTTCCAGAGGTTCCAAAGCCCACCAATCGGGTGCACAAAAAGCCCCAGATGAAACCGTCGCCCCGTCCTCGATCTCAATCTTAAAGACAAACTAAACCTATCCAGCCTCCTTTTTTGTCTCCCACCAATTGTGGTTAAATCAAAGGAGCTGCAGCCGAACGACTTCAGCATCGAACTACCATTGATCATGCTTTGCGACCTCTGCCAGGAATCCCCGGCCACCATCTTCTTCACGGTGGAACTGCTGGGCGAAAAGATCGATCAAAGCTTGTGCCAGACATGCGCAACACCACTCTCTGAACGCCTCACCCAGCCTATTCCCGCCAACGAAAATGAAATGGCACCGCCCAAACGCCCTGCTGAAATCATCCTGTCTGAGCCAATCCAGGTATCGCAGCTGGCCGAAGTTCTGCATCTGACAACCTACCAGGTCGTCGGAGCATTGATCCCTCACCAGATCTTCACAAAGTGCGATACCAGTCTTGATTTTAATACCGCCTCCCTCGTTTGCACCCACTTCGGGACAACCCCACAAAAAGCCAACTGAAATTTCCCTCAACGCGTTCAAGGTCGCTTCATCCATTCAGCCAAGACCGGGTTTACCAAACTTAGCAGAGCATCATATCCCTTGGCAGCAAAGTGCGTCTGATCAGACGTCATCCCATCCAACCATTCATCATCCGAACCGACGAAGCTCTCATAGACGGGAAGAAATCGGACTGTCTCGTCCCATCGGTGATCTGCCAACAAGCGGTTTGTCTCCTTGATCTTTTTTCTCAGCTCCGTGCCCGCCAACCCATTTGGGGGGATGCCCAGAACTATTACCTTGGCCTCGGGCAATTTGGCGCACAACCGCGTCACACATTGGATGATTGCCTTCACGACATCGCGCGGGTCATCCGGCAAGGTTACCGCCAGATTATTGGTGCCGACCAGCAAAACGACCACCTCTGTCTTGGAACGGCTGAAGTCAAGATTGCTAATCCGATACAATACCTGCTCCGTGCGATCCCCGGCCACTCCAAGATTCGCCGGCTTGAATTTGGCCATCTCATCCCATGATCGATTTCCTGAATGGGGCCAATATTCCGTCAGCGAGTCGCCAATAAAACAACAGTTCACCGGCTGATTCGTCAGCACATGCTGCTGCTCAGACATGCGCCGCATCCATCCGATTCCTTCTCCAACCCTGGCTTTCCACGCGCTACGACCTTCTTGGCCAAAACTCGAAGACTGACGCCCCATCGAGAACAACAACCCCAATGGGATCAACCAGCAGATGCGCCGTCTCCCCACCATCAAGGCAACACCTTCTCCCGCTTCGCCTGAAACTCCGCCAGCTTCTTCTTGAACTTCTCCACCTTCGGTTTCACCACGGCGCACACATACCCCTGGTTCGGATTTTTGTTGGCGAAATCCTGGTGGTATTCTTCCGCGACATAAAATTTCCCCAGCGGCGAAAGTTCGGTCACGATGCGGTTGTCATACTCCTTGTTCGCCTCGGCCATGGAAGCCTCCGCGATCTTCTTCTGCTCGTCGTTCAAGTAATAAATCACCGAACGATACTGCGTGCCCACGTCATTGCCCTGCCGGTTCAAGGTCGTCGGATCATGAGCATACCAGAAAAAATCGATCAACTCCTTGTAGCTGATCTTCGCCGGATCGTAATCAATTTTGATCACCTCGGCATGCCCCGTCGTTCCCGTGGTGATGTCCTTGTAGGTCGGATTCTCCGTATGGCCGCCCGTGTAGCCGCTCACCACTTTTTCAACCCCCGGCACAATCAAATACACCCCTTCCGTGCACCAGAAACAACCCCCGCCAATCACCGCCGTTTCCAGCTTCGGTTTGTCTTCGGCAATGGAGGTCAATACAGCGGACATAAGCATCAAGGGAACAAGAAATCGTTTCATGGCAACAAACAACAGAACGTCGGACACCTCAATAATACGAGCGTTCATCTTCAAAAAATACCGCCAAAACCCAAAATCGACCCACAACTCCTCATCGAACCACCGAATCTTCCCTCTCCATGCCGCCTATTTGCATTGATTCCCGCCTCTAAACGGGCAAGTTAAGCCCCTTTCGTTTCCGTATCCGCATCCGCATCGTGACCGAGACAGACACACGCACCATTGGTTATGGCGTCGCCGCTTCCGTGGCGGTGCACCTGCTGCTGTTTGTCTCCATGGCCTTGTGGATGAACTCCGCCGCCTTCCAAAGCCGCATCCTCCAACCGACTGCACCCCAGGCCGAGGAACCCGCCGTCACCCTGGTCTTTGCCGACACCATCGAGACCGAGCCTGAGCCGGAAGCCGTTCCCACGGCCACTCCTCCGACCGCGCCACCCACCGAACGTTACATTCGCACCACTCAGAATCAGGACGCCCCCAATGCTCCTGAAAAGTCCGACTTCGTCTCCGATCGCAACACCGCCGCAGCCGCCATGCTCGAAGCCACTCCCGACGGCGACGCCTCCATGCCCACCACCACCGGCATCGATCTCCAAACCCGCGAACTCGCCAACCGCGACTTCGTCGACGGTGAAACCAAACAAGACAGCGCCCCCAGCCCGCCGCCTCAACCGCCGATGGCCGTCGTTCCTCCACCCTCTCCCGCTCCCACCACCCCGCAGATGAAGTCTCCGGATGCCGTTCCTCCTCCTCCCACTCCCAAAACCGAGCTCGCCAAAAAGACCGACTCCAGCATGGAGGAAATGATGAAGGAACTGGACGAAAAACTTGCCGCCAACGCCAGTTCCGAAAATCCCTCCCTCGAAATCCGCCGGGCTGCGCCCATGACCCCAACTCAGGAAACGCCTCCTGAACCTTCTCCGCCCACCCCCGACACTCCCGACTCCCCACCCGTTCCTCCTCCCGTTCCCAAGGCCATCCCCATGCCGGAACCCATCGCCAACACGCCCAACCCCAAAGAAAACGCCTTCCAGCCCCACACCCGCACCGCCGCCGTCAAAGGCACCATCAGCAATCGTGGCGCCATGGACGCCGTGAACGCCGCCGCGACCCCCACCGGTCGTTACATGCGCCAGGTCACCAGTGCCATCGAACGCAAATGGCACCTGCTCCGCAAGGTCAACCAGGACTTCGTCGAACCCGGCCAGTTGCGGATCAAATTTTACGTCAACAAAGACGGCGAAACCGAGGACATCACCATCCTGCACAACAACGCCAACGCTGTTCTCACCGACTTCTCCCTCACCGCCATCCTCAAGGCTGAACTCCCACGCATTCCCGAAGACCTCCTGCTGATTCTTGAAAAAGAACGCGTCGAGATCGAATACGACATCGTCATCTACTGATCCTGATACCGATCCACCCATCCACCATGCCCATATCCGCCCTTCTCGCCAACACCAACGCCGCCGCCACCGACGGCTTCAGCCGCATGTGGCACTTCCTCGCCGGTGGTGGCGAGGTGATGATCCTCATCGTTCTCTGCTCGATCGTCTCCGTCACCATCATCATCCTCAAAGCCCTGCAACTGCGCCAGCACGTGCTATTCCCCAAGCGGGTCATCGACGACCTCAACAACATCGAACGCTACGCCTCCCGCGGCGACATCCTTCCGCTTCAACAGCGCCTCGAACGCAACCCCAGCGTCGCCGCGCAGCTCGGACTCGTCGCCATCTCCGGCAAATACGAAACCCGCGAAGAAAGCACCGCCGCCTGCGAAACCGCAGCCCGAGGTGTCATGCACCGACTCGAAGCCGGCGTCCCGCTGCTCGAAGTCATCGTCACCGTCTCCCCCCTCCTCGGCCTGCTCGGTGCCGTCATCGGCCTCGTCACCGTCTTCTCCGCCTTTGGAGGAGCCGAAACCACCGCCGCCGACACCACCCAGGTCGCCCGCGGCATCGCGGAAGCCCTGCACTCCACCATCGCCGGACTCCTCGTTGCCATCCCCACCGTCATCGCCCACGGCTATTTCACCCGACGCCTCGACGCCATCGCCGTCCGCAGCGAGTCCCTCCTGCGCCAGGCCATCCACGACTTCCATCGTCACTTCGAAGTCCGCCCCAACAGTGTCGTCAACACCCCTGCCACCCACAAGTAGCCAATTAGCATCAGCAGCACAACCGCCGCATGAACCTTCGACCCCGCAAGCGCTCCTCCCCCATCATCCCCATCGTCGCCCTCGTCGACATCCTCGTCATCGTGCTGCTCTTCATCGTGGCCACCACGACGTTCAAGCAGTCGAACACCCAGATGGAGATCACCCTCCCCCAATCCGATTCCCTCGGCACCCCGGCCCCTGAACAAGACCGCCGCAAGACTCTCGCCATCACCAAAGACAAACGGGTCGTTCTTGATGGCAGCGAAGTCGATCCCGAAAACCTCGCCCTCGCCCTTCAGGAAATGAAACTCACGAACCCCAGCGCCCGACTCGAACTCCAGGCCGATCAGGACACTCCACTCGGACTCCTGGTCAAAGTCTGGGACGCCCTCAAAGCCGCCGGGTTCCCCGTCAAAGAAGTCCCCGCCCGCATCCAGCGCGCCAGCGCCTCATAATCCTCAGTCTTTTAGCCTTTCGCCTTTATCCTTTAGCCTTTTAACCCATGCTTCTCCCAATCGTTCTCTACGGCGACCCCGTCCTGCGCGTCAAATGCCGACCCATCACTGAAGTCACCCAGGAAATCCGCGACCTCGCGGCCAACATGCTGGAAACAATGTATGACGCCCGCGGCGTCGGCCTTGCCGCCCCACAAATCGGCATCCCCCTCCAAATCGCCGTCATCGACGTCTCCCACGATCCCGAAGCCGTCAGCTACCTGCGCATCAACGGCGAAGAACGTTCCCTTGCCGACTCCATGCCGCTGATCTTCCTCAATCCCAAACTCAATCTCGGCAAAGACAAGGACCTCGACCACGAAGGCTGCCTCAGCATCCCCGGCCTGCGCGACAAAGTGCGCCGCTCCTCCGACATCAGCGTCACCTTCACCAACCTCGAAGGCGAAACCGTCACCCTCGAATGCGACGGCCTCCTCGGTCGCGCCTTCCAGCACGAAATCGACCACCTCAACGGCATCCTCTTCATCGACCGTCTTTCCGCCGCCGCCAAACTCGGCACCAAACGCAAACTCAAGTGGCTTATGGAAGAGTGGGCCGAAGACATTCGTGCCGGTCGCAGACCCGGTGAATCGGACGAACGCGATTAAGCTCACTCACCCACTCACCCGAAAATCAATCGACCAATCCCGATAGCGCCAATCGTTCCCGCGAGATCCGCAATCAATCCGGCCGCCAGCGAGTGCCTCACCCGGCGGATGCCCACACTGCCAAAATACACCGCCAGCACATAAAAAGTCGTCTCCGAAGACCCATACAAGATCGCTGCCACATACTTTAGCGAATCCCCCAAGCCCGGCTGCAAAATCAGCTCATTCAACAATCCCGCCGACCCCGAGCCGCTTAGTGGACGCATGATCGCCAGCGGCAACAACTCAACCGGCATCCCGATCAGGTTCAGCAATGGGCGTAACGCCTGCTCCAGCAACACCATCGCGCCCGACTCCCGAAACAAGGTCAGCGCCGTCAGCATCACCACCAAAAACGGCATGATCTTCACCGCGACCCCAAAACCCTCCTTCGCGCCCTCCACCATCTCTTCATAAACCGCCACGCCCTTCGCCAGCGCCCACAATACTGCCACCAGCAATACCAGCGGGATCGCCAGCAGAGACACCGTCGCCAACACTTTTCGCCAACCTCCTGCCTCCTGCGACTGCTGTTGCGCCACTGCCGCAGGCTTCGCCGCTTCCAACTCGGCCTTTCGCTCCGCCGCCAGCGCCTTGCGCGACTCCGCATTCTCCAACACCGCCTTCAACCCCGTGGTCTCCAACACCCGTGTGTGCATCTCCGGCATCAACTGCAACCCCGCGCCAAACACAAACGCCAATGCCGACACCACCAACAGGATTTTGCGCAACGGCGACATCACAAAGATCGTCTTCTTCTCAACCACCTCACCGTCGCCCTTCCCTTCCTCCACCTCCACCATCTCATCCGGCTGCACCCGGAATCCCGCCCGCCCCTGCAACCAAAACGCTGCTGCAATCGCCACCAAACTACCCCCAAACGTCACAAAGAATGCAGGGGCAATGATCGCCTGTGGATTCGGCACTCCACCTGTCGCCAGATAATTGATCGCCATCATCGGCACTAGCGCAAAACCCGCCGTGTTCAGCGCCAGAAACATGCACATCGCGTTGGTCGCGCTCTGCTTGTGGGGATTCAGCTCCTGCAAATGCACCATCGCCTTCAATCCCAATGGCGTCGCACTGTTCCCCAGGCCCAGCATGTTGGCCGCCAGGTTCATTGTCATGGCTCCCATCGCAGGGTGCGTTGGCGGCACTTCCGGAAACAAGCGCCTCATCACCGGTGACAACGCCCTCGAAATCACCTCCATCATCCCCGACTTCTCCATCAACCGCAAAATTCCCAGCCACAACATCATCATCCCCGCCAACGGCAGCGCGATCACCATCACCACATCCTTGCACGTCGCAAACATCCCCGTCATCATTGCCTCAAAACGCCCAAACAACGCCCCGGCAATCAGCCCGACGATCAGCAAAAAAGACCAGACGTAGTTCAACATGGTTGGCGCAGGCAGTCCATACACGCCCTGTCCCAGATTGCCAACCACGGATCGCGTCTCAGCCCCGCGTGCAGAAAAAATTGCACCCATCCCACATTCCTGCTTGCATCCCCCGACATCCGGCTTATCTAAACCACCCACAATTTTGCGCGGGTAGCTCAGCGGTAGAGCAGTTGGCTTTTAACCAATTGGTCCTGGGTTCGAATCCCAGCCCGCGCACTTTTTCATACCGTCAAAAAGACGGTGATTGATTGGTTGCCTCTAAAAAAACGGTAAATTCCGTTCCGATTCATCCGGGCCTGGAGCGTGACTAGCCTGGCATCCAGTTCGCCAGGCAAATCTAGGAGACAGGCTCATCGTGCGTGACCTGCCACTTCAAACAAATTCACCGGAGTTTGAAACAATGTCCGTCGTTCCGGGTAAGAATCAGCAAGAAGGACATGAAACAATGGTGGAGCAGTAGATGATCGACTTAGCCTTGACCTTTAACTTCATTCGCCAAAAAACCAACTTAGCTGTTCTTAAGCCCACTAATTCCTTATCTCCTGACTTACAAAGTTTTTACCCATCACTTGTTGTCAACCTCACCGTTGAAGGCCAAGGTCCCTAGCTCACCAAGCCTCTAGTTCACTTACCCATCGCTTCCTATCCTCGACAATCCAAACTCGGAGAACTTATTTGTTAAAAATGAAAGGTGTTATCATTCTGTTAGTCATCGCCGGTGCCTTTTACTATGCGTATCAGCACACAACTTTGTTGGACAAATACCTTGGCGAATATGCTCCATCGGTTCTGGAAGCGAAAAATTCCACGCTCCCATCTGACAAAGAATCTGGATATTCTTCCCTCGAAAATACCCAGGGCACATCCGCTGGATCTTCGTTCATGGAACTAAGAAGCAGTGATGGTCGTGCCATGCAGGCCATCATCATCTCTCGCGGTCCCGTGGGCATCCGCGCCAAAAGATTGGACGGCCAAACTTTCGAAATTCCTTTTGATAAGTTGGACAGCCAGACGGTGGCCAACCTTCAGGCCATCCAATCATTTCCGCACCCTTGATGCGGCTGAGGCCACGGACCGATGCCCCTTCTTCCAGCAAGGGCCCGACGAATCTTTCAAGCTTAGACACCAAACCAGGACGGCTCGTTGCCCGGCCTCCACTTGATGTTGCATCCAGTGCTGGGCCGTTGCTCACTCAGGGGTGCTTCATGCTTCAGCACCGCCTCCACGGAACGGCGAAGATCCATTCCCGTCACTGGCTTGCCATTTTTTGGTCGCGATTCGTCAAACTGACCGCAATATGTCAGTGCCAGTTCATCGTCAAAGACGTAGAAATCAGGAGTGCATGCCGCGAAATAAGCATGCGCCACTTCTTGAGTCGCATCATACAAGTAAGGAAATGACCAGCCATAAGCCGCTTCCATCTCCGCCATCTTTTCCGGCGCATCCGCAGGATAGCGCTCCACATCGTTTGAATTGATCCCCACAAAACCCAAGCCCTTCGCCTCACAAGTCGCCGCCAGCAGCCCGATCTCCTCCGCCAGATGCAACACAAACGGACAATGATTGCACAAAAAAGCCACCACCAATCCCTTTGGACCTCGCACATCATCCCGGGAGCGCATCTTCCCCCCCGCATCAGGCAGAAAAAAATCCGGTGCCTGGGCACCAATCATTAATGTGCGGGTGGACGGAACTTCAGCCATGCGCCAAGTGTTTAAACCAGCACAGCAACTCGTCAACCAATCACCACGCCACATTCGTCTCCTTGTGACTTCCGCAACGCACCAGCATTCCCTCATCGCCTTTGGCATCCTGTTCTGCTTGTTCGCCAATGCCTGCAGCAGCCGGCCACGCAGCAATGCGCACCTTACCCACCCCATCAACAAGGGCAAACCGGTTACCTTCACCGACAAAAAACCCACGGTTCGCTATCAGGAACCTGAATATTTAAGCTACGACGAATTGGTCGAACTCAGCAAAAATCCCGAGCCCACTCCCGCCGTCGCGCAGAAGCTCGAAAAATTCTGGCGTAGTCCTGTGATCAGCAACGAGGCATGGTTCTCCGGCAAACGCCCCCAGCATCAGAGCACCACCCATCTTGGCCCTCTTCTGCGCGTGGCCAGTTGGAACATCGAAAAATCCCTGACCATCAACCCCGCTGCCGCCGCGATCCGCTCACAGAGCGCCTACGTCGATCTCATCCATTCCGACAAAGCCCCCGAGGGCTCGTCGAAACGGGAAATCATGCTGCGCCAGCGTGAACGTCTCGCCACGGCCGACATCATCTTTCTTCAGGAGATGGACATCGGCGTCACCCGCTCCAACAAAATCGACGCCGCCCGAACCCTGGCAAAAACTTTGGGCATGAACTACGCCTACGCTCCGCAATCGCTGGAAGTCGATCCCGTCCAGCTCGGACTCGAACCACGCGAGGGTATTCCTGCCGTTCAGCCCGACCGCTACAAAGGCGTTTTTGGCTCCGCCATCCTCAGCCGCTATCCGATTCTCAAAGTGGAAGCGTTCCAGCTGAAAACCCAGCCCTACAACTGGCACACCGACGAAAGCCGCCGCACTGACTTCGTCGAAGACAGCCGCCGCCTAGGCAGCGCCATCGTGTTTGAGAACGAAATCACCCGTGAACTCAAGATCGGCGGTCGCAACTACTTCCGGGTCGACATTGCTGTGCCTCAAGTCCCCGGCGGTGTCGTCACCCTCATCAACAACCACTTGGAAATCAAGACCCGCCCCAAAGGACGCAAAGCGCAGATGGACGAAATTCTCGGCTACATCAAGGACATCCCTCATCCCGTCATCATGGCGGGCGATCACAACAGTGCACCCGACGACTTGAGTTCCACGTCCCTGCTCCGCGTCATCTGGAGACAGATCGACAGCCCCGCCGCCCTCCTCCGCACCACTGCCAGCCTCAGCGACATCCTCGCTGGCACGGTTGTCCCGCTCTATCGCGAACGCGGCATCCTCAATGCCATGAAAAACTTCCAGAACCCCCTCGCCTTCGACATTCCCATCCTCTTCCCCAACAATGTCCGCGGCCTGTTTGAGAGCGTGGAAGACCACCGGTTTGCCGATGGCAGCACTTTCGACTTCCGTGGTGATCGTGACCGCAGCATCAACGGCAGCAGAGCCATCCTCGCCAACAGCAATGAAAAACATTTCCGCGGACACAGCACCACGTTCAGCGTCAGACGTCCAATCGGTCCCTTTGGCCGTTACCGGCTCGACTGGTTTTTCGTCCGTTCCGGCCACTTGAAAAAACCCCGCTCGAAAGACGCCCCTTATCAGTTTGCTCCGCATTTCGGAGAAACCCTTGCCGAATTCAACGATGGCCTCACCAATCGCCTGTCTGATCACCAACCCATCGTCATTGACCTTCCCTTGGAGGAACCCGGCCAGGCGGTGGTGCCTGAGCGCGAGTAGGACGGGATTCCCCGGTTCGACTACTTTTTCAACGTCTTCACTATGCCCGGCACGTTGACCAGAAAGATCAGCGCTGCCGCCATGTGATACCAGAAGTCCAGCTGCATCAGTCGGCTAATGCTCAGGTGCAACACGATGATGAGCAATCCGTAGAACAACGCCCAGCGTCGTCCTAATAACATCAGGAACGCCAGCAACTCCACCACCAGCCCCCCACCAAAGAAGATTCGGGCTAGGTTCGGATGCTCGTTCATCAAGCTCACCACCGTAGCCAAAGTCTCAGGGATCGGGGCCAGCGTGTCATAATACGAGCTGTAGTTGGTCTTCTGCAGTTCCAGCGCCAGCCAGGGCACACGTTGAATCCACTCACCCTTGGAGGCGTCCAGCTTCACCCAGCCACAAACCACATAACTCGCAGCAAACACCACCATGGAAACATAAATGGCCCGCTGCTGAAGTGGTTCCAGAGGCCTCAACCACGAACTGCGGCTCAACGGCACCGAACGATGCACCGGCACCAGATACACCAAAAACTGTCCCAGCAAAATCATGCTGACCAACTGCGTGCTGTGATTGATCGCCCCCTGTGAATTCGCCAGAGTGCCAATCCCAATGCTGAAAAACAAAGCCGGCAACAACCCCAGGGCCGGGAACCATCCCGCTGCATAAACCACCAAACCGATGACCGTCAGCGTCTGCCAAAGCCACAAAGGCGAGAGATTGCGCAACCAGTCGAGATTCACCCAATGGGCCAGCCCCGTCAGTTTCTCACTGTCAGCCGCTCCCAGGGAACCCACCTCCCACTTGATCGCCACAAATGCCAGCACGGCAAAGGCAATCCGCATCACCAACATCTCAACCTGCCCCAGCCTGAAGCGGTCAATTGGCAGTTCATCGGGTTTCTTGATGACGATACCAGCAAATTGGGAAAAGAAACTCATAGGGGGCGCTCGGCAACGAGAACTGGTTTGCCGGCAGCGATGTTTCCATCGTCCAGCGTGAAAACTTTGTAATAGAGACGCAGTCCCGTGATGTGGTCACCTTGCAGCGCCAGCTTCTCGCGCTTCAACCTTGGGAAAAGTTTTTCCATCAATTTACCACCCGCCTCGCGTTGCTCCTCCGGCAAGGCATCCCGGGTGTCGCGATCCTTCGGATTACAGATCTTCTTCAGTTCCGTGATGTAAACCTTCTTCTGGCTGGCCGTGCCCGTTCCAAACAAGGTATGCATCGGTAGCGGCTTGTCATTCTGATCCGTCACAAACAACACGTCCGATTCATCGTCCAACCGTGAATACATCGGAAAGTTGGAAAAGGGATATTGTTCCCCAACCACCATCAAAAAAACCGTGAGGATCAGCACATGGCGGATCTGTAGTCCCCTCCAATATCGCTGCAATCGATCAAAAAATTTGGCCATCAGATATAGATCACAAATTGAACCAGGAACCGTGAGCCTCTCTTCTCATCTTCGAGTAGAAGCTCCTCGCATCAGGGGCGGTATCTTTCACCTGCAAAGCTTCCTCCGTCAACCGTCAGCCATCAATCTTTGCCTGTCGCCGCTTCCACCATGGCGGCAGGAAAAAGTTCCGGATATTTCTCCACCGCCATTGCCTGCGCCAGTTTGTGAATGGCCAGTGCATCCCCCTCCTGCAACGCCTTCTCCACCAATCCCTGACAATCCTTCGAACTCAGCTTGCGAATTGCGTGCTTCACCGCCGCCACCTGTGGACTCGACGCACTCAACTCATCAAGCCCGAGCCCCACCAATAGCGGCGTCAATGACACGTCGCCCGCCATCTCCCCACAAATACCCACCCAAATTTTCGCCCGGTGCGCCGCATCCACCACCATCTTGATCAACCGCAACACCCCCGGATGCGTCTGCTGGTAAAGCTCCGACACCCGCTCGTTCACCCGGTCCACCGCCAGCGTGTATTGCACCAGATCATTGGTCCCGATGCTGAAAAAATCTACATGCGGCGTCAGCAGATCCGCAATCGCCGCCGCTCCAGGCACTTCAATCATCGCGCCGATCTGCACCTTGCTGCAAACATTCACCCCCTGCTGCACCAGCTCCTCGCGACACTCCGCCAGCAAACGGTTCGCTTCGATCACCTCCGCCACGCCGGAAATCATCGGATACATGATCCCCACATTGCCATGGCAACTGGCGCGTAAAATCGCCCGCAACTGCTTTTTGAACGCCTCCGGCAAGGCCAGTGAAACCCGAATCCCACGCCAGCCCAAAAACGGATTCTGCTCCAGCTCCCGCTCATACTCCACCAGCTTGTCTCCCCCCACATCCAGCGTGCGGAAAATCACCTGCTGCGGTGCCACTTCGGCCGCCACCTTGGAATAAAGCGCCGTCAGCTTCTCCTCGCTCGCATGCGGATCTTCCAGATAAAGAAACTCCGTGCGGAACAACCCCACGCCCTCCGCACCGCATTCAGCAATCAGCGGCAACTCCTCCACAAACTCCACATTCGCCCCCACCAGCACCCGGTTGCCATCCGTCGTCTTCGCCGGACCCGTCCCGCCAGCCAGCAGTTTCGCCTCCTTGGCTTCCGCCGCTGCCGCCAGCGCCTTGTATCGCTCCAGCGTGTCCGCCGTCGGATTCAACACCAAAATGCCTTCATTCCCATCCAGCAGCACTTCGTCACCGTGCTCCAGTGCTTCCACGATTCCATGCAACCTCACCACCGCCGGCAAACCCAGTGCCCGCGCCACGATCGCCGTGTGCGAAGTCCGGCTGCCCAGCTCCACTGCAAATCCCAACACCCGGTTGCGATCCAGCTGCACCGTCTCGCTCGGCGTCAGGTCATGTGCAATGCAAACCGCCGAAGCCCCGCCGTCATCATAAAGTCCATCATCCCCGCGCAAATGCTTCAACACCCGCAACGCCACGTCCTTGATGTCCAGTGCCCTCTCACGCAGGTAGGCATCCGGCATGCGATTGAACGAATCCATGCAGTTTTTCACCACCCGGTAGTAGGCCGACTCCGCGCACTCCAGCCCTTCCCGCACAAAGTTCTCCACCTGCTCCCTCACAAAACTGTCCTCCAACACCATCACATGCATCTCCAGAATCTCATGCGTGTGGCGGTCCAGATCTTCGTCCAGCCCCTGCATCAATTTCTCCAGTTCCTCCCGCGTGCTCTCCACCGCCTGATGAAAACGCGCCAGTTCCTCATCCACCTTCGCCATCACAATACGGCGCATCGACGGTGGCTCAAAGCTCCCGCCTACGTGCCGCACAAAGCCATGCGCCACCCCTCCGGAAACAGGCGTGCCTTGAAAAATGCGCTCCTGCTTTTCGGTCTTCGGGTCGATGGGTGTATTCAGAGTCGTCTCCACAAATCATGAGAAGGCGCCCGCCAGCACGATCTCAAAAACACGACCGAACCCGGGGGCAAACCATCACCCCCTAACCAAGCAGGCTCACTCCCCGTCGTCAAACCCGCTTTGCACAAGACCACCAAGATCCTGCATCGCCGTTTCCGCGTCCGAACCTTCCGCAATGATCAAAATCTTCGCCCCACACCCCGCCGCCAGCATCATCAGGCCCATGATGCTCTTGCCATTCACCTGCTCATCGTCCTTCTCCACCCAAATGCTGCACGCATACTTGCTGGCACGTTTGACAAATTGAGCCGCCGGACGCGCATGCAAGCCGAGCTTGTTAACGATGGTAAATTCTTTGCTGAGGGTCATGAGATTGCAATACAGGCACAGGTTTTTCGCACTAACAGCACAAACGGACTACTTTAATTGATCATCCGCCATCTTTTTCAACAGTCTTTGATCAAATTCGGCCGCGCTGTCATAGCCGTAGGTGCGTAATTTGTGGTTCAAAGCCGCCACCTCAATCAAACCGGCAACATCCCGGCCCGCCGTCACCGGCACCTCGATCAATGCCACCTTCTGGCCCAGAATCGACGTGCTGTGCGATCCTGAATCAAACCGCTCCACTTCTCCAAGGTCCACATTCGGCGCCAGTTGAATCACCAAATCCAGCCGCTTGGTCAATCGAACCGCCCCCACCCCGAACATCGCCGCCACATTCAGCAGTCCAATCCCACGCACCTCAATCATATACCGCGTCAACCCCGGTGCCGTCCCCAAGAGATCGCGCTCCTCAATCAACCGGAAATGCACCGCATCATCCGCCACCATGCTGCCGCCACGCTCCAGCAAACCCAACACCGCCTCGCTTTTGCCACTGCCACTCGGACCCTGGATCAGCACCCCCATCCCCTGACAATCCACCAGACACCCATGCAAAACAGTGGTTGGCGCAAACGCCCAGTCGAGCCGGATCGTCGCAGCATTGATGAACTTCATCGTCAAAATGCTCGACTGAAATACCGAAACCCCCATCTCGGTCGCAATAGCCAGCAAATCTTCCGGCAATCGTTTGTCCCTCGCGATCACCAGACACGGAATGTCCGCCTGGCAAAGCTGGCGAAACCGGTCCCTCGCCACTTCAGGATCAAGGCCGTTCAGATAGGAAATCTCCGAATTGCCGATTACCTGCACCCGCTTGTAAGCAAAGTAGGTGAAAAAACCACTCAACGCCAAACCCGGGCGGTTCACCGATGGCTCCAGAATCTTCCTCGAAAAACCGGCCGCCGACCCGATCAGTTTGATTTTCAACGTCTCACGATTGTCCTCGTAAAAGTCCCCCACCGTGATGAACGACGGACGCTTTACTTTGTGTGAGATGCTCACTTCTGCCATTGAGGCATTGTAGAGCGCCCCCCGCACATGGCAACCCTCAAACAAACTTGTAAGACCCACCCTTTTCGCTCGTCAAAAAGAAGCTCACCCCTCAGAATTTTCCCACCTGCTCACAGCTTCCCTCCCTGACCCATGAAACCGCTCGCTTTCCTGCTGCTCTTCTTTGTCTTCACCACCCAAATTAAAGCCGCCGACCGGCCCAACATCCTCTGGATTACCATCGAAGACACCAGTCCCAACCTCGGCTGTTATGGCGATACTTTCGCCCGCACCCCCAACCTCGACGCCTTCGCCGCCCGTGGCCAGCTCTTCCAGCACGCCTGGTCCAACGCCCCCGTCTGCGCCCCCGCCCGCACCGCCATCATCACCGGGATGTATCCACCCAGCACCGGAGCCGAACACATGCGCAGTCAGGTCCCCCTTCCCGCTGGCGTCGAAATGTATCCGCAACTCCTGCGTCGCGCCGGCTACTACTGCACCAATAACAACAAGGAAGACTACAATCACGAAAAGCCCAAAGGCACCTGGGACGACAGCTCCAAAAAAGCCCATTGGAAAAATCGCGCCGCCAACCAGCCCTTCTTCGCCATCTTCAACTCCACTACCACGCACGAGAGCCAAAATCGCAAACCCAACCGCCAGCTCATCTCCGATCCCAGCAAGGTCCCTCTTCCCCCCTTTCATCCCGACACTCCAGAAGTTCGCGGTGACTGGGCCCAATGTTACGACAACATCGCCACCATGGACGGCGAGTTTCAAAAGCACCTCGACGAACTCACCGCCGCCGGCCTGGCCGAAGACACCATCATCTTCTTCTACGGGGACCACGGCACCGGCCTCCCCCGCTTCAAACGCTGGCCCGGCAATGGCGGCATGCAGGTCCCCTTCATCGTCCACTTCCCCAAAAAATGGCAGCACCTTGCACCGCAAGCCTACTCGCCGGGAGCCAAATCCGAGGAACTCATCAGCTTCGTCGACCTCGCCCCCACCCTGCTCAGCCTCATCGGTGAACCCATTCCCGATTACATCCAAGGTCGTCCCTTCTGCGGCACCAAACGCGCTCCTGCCCCTGAATACCTGCATGGGTTCCGGTCCCGAATGGACGAACGCCAAGACTTCATGCGCAGCATCACTGACGGTCGCTACGTCTACATCCGCCACTACATGCCCCACGTCCCCTACGGCCTGCGCCTGTCCTACCAGTCGATGATGCCCACCATGCAAATCTGGGAGAAGCTCGCCAAGGCAAATCAGCTCAACTCCGTCCAGGCTGACTACTGGAAACCAAAACCGTTCGAAGCCCTTTACGACCTGCAGTCCGACCCTTGGGAAACCGTCAATCTCGCCTCGTCCACCGATCACACCGAAACGCTCCACCGACTCCGTGCCGCCCAGCAAAAGCACCTCGTCAACATCCGCGACCTCGGTTTCATCCCCGAAGCCGAACGTATTCGCACCGCCGCCGGCAACTCCCCAAGGGATGCCTTCCAAGACGACAGCACCTACCCGGTTCAGGAAGTGGTTGCCCTTGCCAACCTCGCCACCGATCCCGGTCAAACCGATCCCCTGCCACTCCTTACCGCCCTTGAGAATCCCAATCCCATCTTGCGATACTGGGCCGCCACCGGCCTGCTGATCCGAGGCCAATCCGTCTACACCGACGCCTACCCCGCCCTCAAAAAAGCGCTCATCGATCCCACTCCCAGCGTGCAGATCATCATCGCCGAGATCGTCGCCCGCCATGGCGATGCCGCCGACCAGCAGGAAGCCTTGTCCATCCTGCTAAAGCTCGCCAATGTCGAGCAATCCGACTGGTTCACTGCCGTCGAAGCCCTCAACTCCGTCATCGCCCTCGGCGACCGCGCCGCCACCATCAAGGACGAAATCGCCGCCCTGCCTCAATCTCTCCCCACAACGCCGAAGCGACTCGCCGAATACGTTCCCCGGCTCATCGAAACCCTTACGACTTCCGGGGAATAACCGCTTTGGAGTGCGGTGGCTGAGAACGTCAGGGTCACCTGACGTCGGCGACCCCGTTTTCGCCAGCGCCAGCGATCCCAAAAACTCAACCCATTGCGCAATCCCTCGTGCATTTACGAAAGCGGCGTCGCGCTTAAACACTTGCCACCAAAGTCCACAACACCCCGCCGATCCGCCTTAAGCAGCCAATCGCGCACGTCTCGCGGCAATGAACGACCGCACACACATCACCAAAAACATTGCACAAAGAATTCCCATGGTGATCTGCACCACAGGTGCCCGCAAAACGATGGATTCGTCGCCACCGAGATACTTGATCAGCTTGGGAATGCCCATGCCAAATCCCCCGAGTGTTCCAATCAGGCCCAACAAGGCGGCCACATGCATGGCGTGTTTGTTGGCCGCCTGACTCTTGCGTGCAATGGCCGACAACAGCAGCAAAATCAATCCAATGAACGCCGGAATCAGCGCCGTAATCGATTTTGCTGTCGCCCCGGCTAGCAGGAAGGCAACGACGCCAAGGGCGATCAAAAGGGAACCAAAAATGAGGGAGATACGGGCCATGTGAAAAATAAAAAAATCGGAATCGAACAGCTGTCTACTCAAAAGATCACCAGTTCTTGATCCATGGACCCGTCACAGCGACATCACTTTTTTGTTCCAGGCTGACTGTCCCCGGTGCATCCCCCTCAAGGTTTCCAAACGACCAAAGGTCATAGGTCGGATTGATGGTGGTGGCAGTGCCAGTGGTCGCGGCTTTTTCATACTGAAACGGACGACCAAAACCATCGACGAGGTAAATCTCGACAGCACCACTCATCGCGGAACGCGGAGGGAAAATCATCGCTGGCGGAAGACTGGCATTGATGGCATTTCGAATTTCCTCTTCGTCCACCTCTCCATCAGATGGTGTTCCACCGGAGGTTAATTTGATGGCATCGGTGCCGTCGCCAGTGATCGCCTGGTAAAGCATCTTCGCCCCGCCAGTTTTGGCACCACTGACAGCCGTTCCTTCATTCATCGGCTCTGGATACTCCCCGAATTTTTCCTTGTATTGCTCCAGTGCCGCCCGGATGGCTGCCATGGCTCCCGTGGTTCGGTTACGTGCCGCCGCCTGCTGAGCGTAAGTGAATGCCCCCAAGGTCAACGTGGCCAGGATGGCAATGATCGCCATTACCACCAGCAACTCGATCAACGTGAACGCACGGGCGCGTGCAGCCCGTTGTCCGTGGAATTTGTTTGTGTTCATAATTCTTCCTTTGGGGGTCAGATTAATACGGGGGGTTTCGAAAGCCTGTTGATTGCGGTTACTGGTTGTTGATCCCTTGAATGATCTGGATCAGAGGCATGAAGAGCGCCAAAACAATCACCCCGACCACCACGGCCAGAACGACGATCATCAACGGCTCAAGCATCGAAGTCAGCGCGGAAACCGCGTTGTCCACCTCGTCCTCATAAACGTCGGCCACCTTGAGCAACATCTCCGGCAACTGACCAGTTTCTTCACCCACGTCCACCATGCTGATCACCATCGGCGGGAACACCTTGCTCGCCTCCAACGGCGCCACCATGCTTTCCCCTTCCTTGACCGCGTCATGAACTTTGTCGATCGCGTCAGAGATGATGATGTTGCCAGCGGTTTCGCGGGTGATGTTCAACGCCTGCAAAATCGGCACACCGGATGTCACCAAAGTTCCCAAGGTGCGGGTAAACCGGGAAATGGCGCTCTTGCGTTGCACGTCCCCAAACAGCGGCAGCTTGAGTTTCATCTGATCGATAAAACGTCGGCCACCTTTGGATGACTTGAGCACCTGCCAGCCAATGAACACCGCCACGCCCATCGCCGCCAGCAGCAGCAGATTGTCCTGCATCCAGCGGCTGAATCCAATGACCCACTTGGTCAGTTCAGGCAGCTTGTCGCGGCTGCCGAGCATGTCTTCGAAGATTTTCTCGAACTTCGGCACGATCACCGTCATCAGGAACACCATGATGCCCACGGCAATGATCATCACGATCAACGGGTAGACCATGGCCGCCACGATCTTGTTTTTCAGCTTTTGGGCCTTCTCCTGGTATTCAGCAAGACGGTTAAGAACAAGTTCCAACACACCGCCGAGTTCACCCGCTTTCACCATGTTGATGTAAAGCTTGTTGAAGATTCGCGGAAATTGGGAAAGGCTCTCGGAGAAGGTGCTGCCGGTTTGCACCGAGTCGGCGAGGGTGTTGATCGCCCCCTTCATGATTTTGTTCGGCTCCTGCCGACCCAACACCGTCAAACCACGCAAAAGAGGCAGGCCTGAATCAATCAGCGTTGCCAGCTGGCGGGTAAAAATCATCAAGACCTTTCCCGAAACTTTCGCACTGGCAGCCGTTTTGCCCATCGCCTTGGTCTTGCCCTTGGCGGATGAGGTGCGTGCCCGGCGACGAATGGCGGCGGAATCACCCTTGCCATCTTCCACCACCTGGGTTGGATAAAGCTGATTGCGACGCAGCTGACCGATGGCCTCGCCCTCGTTGGGAGCTTCGATGACGCCGGCCGTCTCCTGGCCGTTTTGGTCAAGGGCGATATAGTGGAAATTAGGCATGGCTGGTTGTCGTCGAGGTCAGATGGTAGTTGTTATTTGTGCAAGATTACCGGGTGAACGGCGCTCTTGTCCACATTGAAAAATGAGGAGCGTGTGAAATTTTAAAAAGATCAGGTGTATTTGAGCACTTCTTCAATGGTGGTCTCGCCATCAAAGATATTGCGGATGCCATCTTCACGCAGTGTGGTCATGCCCAGTTCAATGGCTTTTTGACGCAGCACCAGGGTCGGGGCTTTCTCCGTGATCAACTCCCGCATCGGGTCGGTGATGTCGAGCAGTTCATAAATCCCCTTCCGGCCTTTGTAGCCGCTGCCACCACACTTTGAGCAACCTTCACCCGTATAAAACTGCTTCTCGCCAATGTCGCTCAAGGCAAGTCCCAGCTGGTTCAAAACAATCGTGTTCGGCTGATACGGCGCATGACACTCTTTGCAAATGGTGCGCAACAATCGTTGCGCCAGCACGCCCTCAAGCGTTGCCGCCACCAGGAACGGCTCCACTCCCATGTCCACAAGACGGGTCACCGCGCCCGCCGCATCGTTGGTGTGCAGGGTGCTCAAAACCAAGTGACCAGTCAGAGAAGCCTGAATCGCGATCTGCGCCGTTTCCACATCGCGCATTTCTCCCACCATGATCCGGTCGGGATCTTGACGAAGGAACGCCCGCAGCGCCTTTCCAAACGTCAAACCCACCGCCTCGTTGATTGGCACCTGCATGATGCCCTCAATGTCGTATTCCACCGGGTCTTCCGCCGTCAGCAGCTTCGCATCAATGGTGTTGATCTCCTTCAATGCCGCATAAAGCGTGGTGGTTTTCCCCGCACCCGTTGGCCCGGTCACAATAAAGATGCCGTTGGGTTTGTGGATCGTTTCCTGAATGTAATCGAACAGGAATTTCGGCATGCCCAAGGACGCCAGTTGAAGATTCACCGAGGAACGATCCAAAACCCGCAACACCACGCTCTCGCCGTATTGCGTCGGCAACGTCGAAACACGCATGTCCACCTGACGACCTTCCACCACCGTCATGATACGACCATCCTGCGGCACACGGCGTTCCGCAATGTTCATGCTGGACATGACCTTCACCCGCGAAATGATCGAATTGGCCAGATGCACCGGCGGCGGTGCCATTTCATAAAGCGCACCATCAACGCGATACCGAATCTTAAACTCGTGCTCGAATGGCTCGAAGTGGATGTCGGACGCCTTCTCCTTGATCGCCTGCTGCAGCACAATGTCCACAAACCGCACAATCGGCGCACTGTTTGCCTCGGCCTCCACCGCACCCCGATCGCCCACGCGGTTGCCAACCACTCCCAACTGCCCGAAGATGTCTTCAATGCTCTCGGTGCCGCTGCCGTAATGCTTGTCGATCAATGCCTGCACCTGCTCCTTGCGCGCCACCACCGGAACGATCTCTTTGCCAAGTCCGAACCGCAAATCTTCCAGCAATTGGGGATTGAGCGGATCCGTCAATGCCACATGCAATCCATCAGGCGCCAGCTGCACCGGAAACGCCCCGTTCAAACGGGCCATGCCCGCCGGGATCAGTTGCAGCACTTCCGCGCTCGGCTCAAACGTCGACAAATCATAATGCTGAGCCCCAATCTCCTCCGCCACCACCGCCCAAAATTCGTCCTGCTCCTGGAATATCGCGTATTCCACCAGCAGATCGACCACATCCTTGCCGCTGCTGATGTTGTCCTGCACCAGATCATCCGCCTGACCTTCATCCAGAAGACCGCGCTGCATCAACATATCCACCACACTTTGAGCCGTCATAAGCTTTTATTTTTAGTTAAATTCTGCTCTGCGCGGCAACGCCGCCAAAATCCACGTTTCAGTTCTTTTTAGTGCGCATCCGACATGGTCTCTTCAATGACCTCTTCAGCCGCCGTCATGCCGGCGAGCACTTTACGAATGCCATCCTCACGCAAGGTCCGCATCCCCAGTTCACGCGCCCTGCGCCGCAGCACCGGAGCCGGAAGCCGCTCGTTGATCATGCCGCGCACCTCATCGTCAATCTTGAAGATCTCCACAATCGAAAGCCGCCCCTTGAAGCCATTGTTGCGGCACTTCGGACACCCTTCCGGCACCTTGATCTGCGCCCCATAAACCTGTGAAGCATCCAGCCCCATCTGGCGCATTTCCTTTTCCGTGAGCAATCCGTCCTTTTTGCAATCAGGGCAAAGTTTGCGCACCAGTCGCTGGGCCTCAATCGCCCGCACCGACGAGGCAATCAGGAACGGCTTGATGCCAATGTCCACCAAACGGGAAACCGCACTCGGCGCATCGTTGGTGTGCAAGGTGCTGAAAACCAAGTGACCTGTGAGCGAGGCATTGATCGCGATGCTCGCCGTTTCCATGTCTCGAATTTCTCCCAACATGATGATGTTCGGCGCCTGACGCAACATGGCGCGCAACGCCGCTGCAAACGTCATCCCAATGTCCTCTTTCACCATCACCTGATTGATGCCGGGGAGTTCATATTCCACCGGATCTTCCACCGTGATGATCTTGCGGTCGGGACGGTTGATGAAATTCAAACACGCATACAACGTCGTCGTTTTGCCCGAACCCGTCGGCCCCGTCACCAAAATGATCCCATCCGGCAGGGTGATCAGTTGCTCAAACGTCTCCTGATCGTCCGAAAGGAAGCCCAAATCCGCCAATCCAAGGCGCAGCGAGGATTTGTCCAGAATACGCATGACCACGCTCTCGCCATTGCTGGTAGGCACGATGCTCACGCGCAAATCCAGCTCCTTGTCCTGAAACTTCAACTGAATACGACCATCCTGGGGAATGCGTTTTTCATCGATGCTCATGCTGCCCGTCATGATTTTGATACGGGCAATGACCGACGAGTGCAGCTTCTTCGGATGATGTCCCACATCATGAAGGACGCCGTCAATCCGGTAGCGGAAGCGCAGATCTTTTTCCATCGGCTCGATGTGAATGTCACTCGCCCGGGCATTGAACGCCTCCATCAAACTGCCCGTTACCAGCCGAATGATTGGCGCATCCTGATCCGAACCCGCTTCCATGCCCTTCACCAGGGAACCTGCCATGTCACCATCACTGCCGTAAATTTGGGTGATCAAATCCCGAATCGCCCCTGGAGTGCTGCAAATAAAATCAATCTCCGCCGCCAGCACGTGTGGCAGTGCATCCAGCGTTTCAAAATTGTTGGGATCGCTGATCGCGATCTGCAAGCGCCCGTAATCAAAACCCAGCGGCGCGATCTTGTAGCGCCTCGCCACGTCTTCAGGCACCGCCGTCTTCATTTCAGGGTCCACCGCACGACCCGCCAGATCAAGGAATTCCATGCCCGAATTCACCGCCATGGTCTGCGCCACATCTTCCTCCGTCACCACCCCGGATTTGATCAAACCCTCGATCAAAGTCTCGGACGGCTTCATCGTGCCGCGTGCGTGGGTGAGCTGCTGATTCGAAACAAGTCCGTTTTCCTGGAGCAGTTCTAGAAGGAAATCTTCGTTTGAATACATGTATGAACGTGGATGAAATGGGGTGAAAAGAGGCCGGAACCGTGTCCAAATAAATGCCACGGAAATTGCAGCATACCTTGGCAGTCGAATTTGTGTCAACACCCGTGCTCTTTTTTGACAAAAAGTTGCGAATGAGCGAATTCAGACACGGAGTGTGGTGAGTGAACACCTTTTTCTGCATCTCCCCGAAATTGGCCAAACATCCCCATCAGAGCGCATTCACACGAAATGGCGGTCGAGATTCATGGCCAAGGCATCTAGCGGAGAGCAAGCCGGTGTTTTCATCTCCATAAAAGCCCACAATACCGGCTGAAGGGTTTATCCACCAATCCACATCCCTCACTGCAGGATTCCATCCCTGCACCAACGGCCCCCGCGCCTGGTCGCCCATTAATGATTCCTTCCATTCGAACAAAGTCGCCCCAACACACCCCCTCCCAAAATACCCCATCGAAAAACCACTGCCCACTGCCCACTGCCCACTGCCCACTGCCCACTGCCCACTGCCCACTGCCCACTGCCCACTGCCCACTGCCCACCGACATCGGCAGCGCGGCGTGTAGGGAAAGAGTGTAGCTCAGATAGCTGATCTCGGTGGTTTACGAGTCATATATCCATACACCAGACGCAGAGTACTGTAGCT